>JAATVR010000356.1 GCA_014523665.1 Nitrososphaerales archaeon TH526 | reverse complement strand
TTCCTTATTCGATTTAACGATTTTTAATATTCTTTTCTGCACATCTTGTTCCATTTGGGCTGTTCCGATTTCATCAAATAATTCTAATGCAGATCTTCGAATTGTTTTTCTCAGAGAACTATCTTCTGATATCGATATAGCCGAATAGTACAGTCCTATGCTATACAAAAATGCGGACAAGAACACGAGGCCGTGTGCGGCTACTCCGTATGTTTGCTGTAGCCCTGAAGCTTCGTTTGAAATTCCAATCATTACTATGCCAATTGCAGATATAGTAAGATAATCTTTTATTTCATCTAATGGAATCTTACGCCTTTGTTCGACTTCCCTAACTATAGCATAAAATGCGATCCCAAATAAAACACTACTTCCTATGGTACCTGCTCTAAATAGAATCCTATAGTAGTATCTATTCGGATCATCTGACGGTGGGAGTGAGAATATTATTCCACTTCCTATAATGTACAGTAATAAGGGGACGGATAAAAGCACCCAATATTTCGTAGGAAAGCTTGTTTTCTTTCCTCTCCCACTTGAAAGGTAAAGCTGCCGAAGAAGCAGTAAGGTACCTGCCCATGTACACACATATGGAGTATCTGAAACTAAATAAACAAGAAATTTGTGAATGGCTGTATATGAACTAGGCACGACGTAATGAGTGGTCGTTTCAGGATTTACCACTTTGTATTGAATCTGGCCATCATATCGGTCGAAGATCTTGTATATCCAAGATGATTCTAGTGCTGCTCCTGGAGGGGAACTCTCTTCAATAACTTTTTGAAGTAATATCTTGTCGCCAGCGTCCACGGTTATGGACATTAAAAGCGCTGCAGCTCCTAGACCAAATAGCAAAACAATAAAGTTCCTTTTGTTAACTCTATACCAAGCGAAAAATTTGTATGCGATTAGTCCCAATATGACTCCTGCTGCCACAGAAGCAATTGCATTGACAGATACGGCCAAAGGTCTAGTATTCATACAATAACTGAAATAATCGTAACAACTGGCAAGATTACCAAATATAATCAGCAGAAGAATCCCAAATAAGGAAATCTGAATTATAATTGCGAATTGGTGGACCACTTTGAAAAAGCGAGAACGATTTCTAATGGTGCTACTTATTCGTTCAGTAAATCTAAAGAGTATCCAGGATCCCACTCCATAGCAAATTACGACAGTCAAGATAAACATGATATCTTCGCTCTCGCTTTCGCGTGGTAATATTTGGCGAGTCATCAATAAGTCGATAATTACAAGAATGGTCATTACAATACCCGTTAGTACTATACCTTTTCTTGACGTGACTAGTGGTATTATATCGCCTCGTGTAGTCAACCTATTCTGCTCGCCTCAGAGTAAAGAAAATTACGAATTCACCGTAACGAACTCTCCTATTAAAGAGTTTATACCGGGAATTCCCCATGAATGAATAATAAGAAAAAGGTCACAAATTAAGGTTATTAATTAATGTTCTGGAAAAATATGGCTATCAAGATGCGCAAGCTTTGATTTCTAATAAGCCACCGCGCTTCTGAACTTCAGAACTTAAACTGCCACAAAAGCATACATGAAGTCCCTCTTACCTATCCTATGGTTCAAATGAATGAAGGGACAATTAGTGTAACTAACCCTGTTAAAAAATTCTGATAGTAAAATAATGAAAATAAAAAAAGTGAAAGATGAGTTTCTTTGGATTTATGAGACAAGAGGTTAACATAGTAGAAGCGCTCGATACTTGTCTTTCCTGAATGAAGATAAGCGAATCAAGGACTTATCATTGGCATGTTTAATGAATAATCATAGCCTAGGCAAAATTTGGTACTGGTAGGACTAGATCCGATGTAACTGGAATGTTAAAAGAATCTAGGATAAGGCTTCCAAATTATTAATGGTGCTGCATTGGTAACCTAAATTCTGGTTATTATTTTGCCTAAATAATATAGTTAATCTTATGAAGTCTGAGTTTCAGTCGAGTTTGACGGAACTATATTAAGATGATACGTCCAGTCTGCAGCATAATTATATTGGGGGTCAATTGGGTTTGCTACGCTTACCGTAAGATGCAGGTCATGTTTACCTGGGGTTGGTGGTTCTAGAAAGACGAAATAACCATTGGTAAAGGCCCTATATGGACCGCCAGCCGGTAAATCATAGATATTGTCGGCTACGTGTGTTATATTATAGAATCCGGAGTCCGTTCTATATTTATCTAAATTCTTGAGAGGGACTCCGTCGAGAGTCCCACTGATTACTCCATAGTCATTACCTTCAGTCGCACATTTACGAATATCTTCATCAGTATGCAGTGACGAATCACTGGTGTCACATTGTCCATTCAGTATAGCAGCCAGAATGGGCATTCCAGCAGGTATAGTACATGTCCTCTCTTGCTTCCCACTGAGAGGCGCTTCAAGAAACCACACCTGCTCTTTTTGTCCGTTTGCACATTTCTCTGGAGTATAATTCTCTCGTGGATGTTGATCGGTAGTTAATGAATACAACCACTGCCAAAAACTTGCAGTCCACTCTTGATATTTGACACCCTTCGGAGAGGAGTCTATTGAATATATACCTGGATTAAGGTTATCACCCCTTACCAAGTTTACTGATGAGATAGACGATATAAGTGATAGTAGTACCGTTGAAAACAGGAACATAAATGCATATTCGTGGAACATATGACGTAATGTCTTGGTCAAACTGTAGGTTTTAACCGCCGGGTTTTATAAAAGCATTAACATGGTTCCAGTCACCTCGCATGAGATTTAGCACTCCGAACTCGCAAGTATCACTTAAAAACATATGAGTTATAATATGTATTTGTATAGAGGTGGCTAAAGCGCAAGGAAAAATTGGGATGCTTGGATCTAAGTTTATTTTCATTTTAATCTTTTTCATAATAATTCTTACGATAATAGATACATCGATTGTGAAGATTTCTGCTTTTACAGGCGGACTCGCTTCATCAACTTCAAGCATTACTCTCTTTACTGTTATGGCTATAACATTTTCTGTGGGTCAATATTTTATTTTGTCATTTGTTAGAGCCAGAAATCAAAGCGTTCAAGATAAGAATGCATGGTTTAGAAGGCTAGACCAATTAGTGGTAACAACCCAATATGTCTTGATAGCACTCCTTGCTGCTTTAATCGTGCAAATGGTATCTACATCAAGTTACTATACTTTCTTCCTGGAAGTAGTCATTTGGATAAATTATGTTCTGTGTATAGGATTATTAGGTTTTCTTGCGTATCGGTTCTTATTATGGTTTAAGTCTAAACATAATACTGTAGTATTAGCATATTCTCTAGCCATGATAATGATTTGTATAAACGCACTGTTCACACTTATTTATTTGACCAATCAGTTTAAACATACAGCGGCAGGGCCCCTAGTATTCCCTTCCTTAACTCCAGTGGCCAATTACGTTAGTGGATACAATATTTTCTATCAGGGATATGTCGTAACATCCATTATTTCTTTCATCTTAACCTGGATTGCGACAGTGCTATTACTTCATAGTTACTCTAAAAGAATTGGACGAGCAAAATACTGGATTC
>JAATVR010000355.1 GCA_014523665.1 Nitrososphaerales archaeon TH526 | reverse complement strand
CTCTCAAACCTTACGATTACATTGCTAATATCAACAATTCTGGTACTGGTCGCCTTGGCCTTTATAATAACATCATATTTGGTAGATGAAGTTTTTTTTGATGAACGTTTCTTTGAAGAAGTTCTAGCCATGTCATACCATGAATCTCAATCTCTATAATAGCTTTTAAAATAATTGCTCTCAATCTCACCTCACTCTAAGCTTTAATAGATATGCTGGAGATTGAAGTTTAGTATGCTGTGATGCGATGTTTATGTCAAAAACAAAAACTGCTGATAAATGTCCATCATGTTCAAACCAAATTCATGATCATATGCAACATGAACGCGATAGTAATATGGATGGCGGCCGCTAGCTGGCTGGCTAATAATTTGCTGAAAACTCGGTCATACCATTTCATGTACAGCCTGTAAGAAATAAATTAGTTGCTAACATTTAGAAAATTCTATGGAGTTCAAGTAGAAAACTCTTAAAAATACTACCGTATAATTCTACATTAAATTAGCTAACTGTATCTGAATTGGTATTATTGAAATGCGTCATTTCTTGGACTCCAATTCAAATTCAAAATATTGTTCTCTTGGTAATTGTTGCTCCCATGACATACCTTGCGGCATTAACCCATGTTTCTGTAAATCTGCAGGTCCAGGGTACAATGGTAAATTCTTGTGCAGTCTAACACCACGTTCTTCATATTGGTCCTTGGTCGTGAATCCATTGACAGTGCAGTGATAACACTTTGGTGGAAATTCTCCAGATGGGTGAAGGGGTGAAAGCGGTGAAGACGCTATAGGGACTTTAACTGTGTTTGGATCCCGGTATTCTCTTCCGATATTTTAGCCGATCTTTTTGTTATTACCTTTACTCTGTTTGCTGATTACCGTGTCCAATCATCACTTAGCAGAATTTCAGGAGACCAATACAGACAACGATAATCTCAATCTAGAATTGGAACAAGGGATAGCTATGTTAATGAATAATACTACATAATAATAGTATAATGAAAGCGGAATTCAATGTCGTATGATAAACAGACGGCGAAGTTATTTCTCACGTTTTAAACATTAATCATGCTACGTAGACATAGGCATTACCACTCTTGCCCCTCTGGCGGCCGGTGCCAGTTTTAGAAGGGATGCACTATCTACTTTTCTCGGGTTTCTTTCCGATCTGTATCTTCTTGTTGCTCTTGCTGTTGTAATGGTGGTAATACATTTTCATCGGTGTAGTAATAATTTACTCCCTGTCTTGACATTAATATTTTCTCAAATATGTATGGCTGTACATATTCTATGTTGTCACCAAAGTCCAATGCGAGTGTTTCGGGTTCTGTTGCAGAGTCAAGATATTTAATTGCGGTTATTATGTGGTGTTTTTTCCATAATGCACCGACAATAGCCAACGGTAGTGCAATCAAACCTGCTCCAACTACCCTCCTGCGGAAATCTTCTCACCCCCATCCAGATTCAAGATATCTACTATGGAGTTATATGGAATGGTAATCATGACACCCTTTATTTTTAGGAATTGGACAATTAGCATATCTTCATACAAATGGATATATGTATCCTGGTCTGTTGGGATATACTTAATTGATCCGAGAAGTCCTATATATTGTGCATAATAGGACACAATTGACTTTTCACCTTTGTCTTTATTTCTATTTCTGAATCTCATTCTTATCATCTTCTCCGCTCTCGTCATCATCCTCTATTGGTTGAAGCTACGATAATGAGTCCGTGTTGATATTCTTTCTTACTTTTGACTTTGATTCTAGCATCTTAATTAACTTTACAATCAAGAAATAAGTTCGCGTATTTCACTACTCAAATTACTCTTTAATACTTTGAATGTTTTCTTCCTTGCAAGCCTTTGATATTAGTATTGCGTTATAGTCATAGAGGTCGAAGACAGGATAAGGTAAGGCGGTTCCTCCTATTCCTAATGTCATTAACTACCGCAGACCGTCTAGGATTAGATCATACTAGACTTGGCTGAACTAGGCTAACTTACTAGTTATATTAACCAAAAGTGGTAATATATTATAACATACAATAACATTAATTAAGTTAAATCCATATGAAAATCGCAGAAGAAAATTACCATACCATGTCCCTTAACGTTTCCGTTATTTGATATTTCCCTCTAAATTAGTTTGCTATATGATGTTGAAGGAAATGTGGGTAATCATATTAAAATAACATTGAAAGAAATTGAAGGATTTTCTAATACAAATATTTTATTTTGATAGACATTGCTAATCCTGCTTAATTTTAAATATACACATTGTCCTTAACTAACTTTCCTAGTTTCTCCAATGCATCCGAAAGTGGTTGTTGTGTACCATAAATTAGCAATGTATGTTCTCCGGATTTATTGTCAGGCCAGAATCCTCCAGGGCAATAATCACATGTAGCATATGTAAAGTTGTATTCACTGAGTATATCGAATCCCTCCTTGTTAAATGCCTCTTTGTAATATTGAAGCGAACCGGGATGAGATACACCATCGTTATCCTCGGTGTTCTCTACTTGGTTAGTTGGAGTGTAAAATCCCCCTAATATGAGATTTCCACTAGATGTCTCATTCTCTAAAACTGTTATTTTTGCTTCCTTGGTATCATAACTTTTGTCAACTATTTCATATGTTCCAGGATTTTGAAGTACTGTCGGTTTAGAGCTATTTGTATAATCTAACTGTCCTGTACTGTAAACAGCATTACCTGCACCATCATGCAATTCAATGGTGTGGGGATGTGGAGTATCCCATGGTGCGTCAGCATCCAGAAATAGTAAGCCAGTTCCCTTTGGTACTATGAGATTTGTTGGAACATAGTACGCATTTTTATCTGTGATAAGCTTGTGCTTCTCGTCAGACCAATTTTCATGCGCTTCGTTAGCAATTAGAATCACAAATGTTCCGACAGATGGAGGAACTTTCATCGATTCCGATGAATGAACGACTTCAGCTGTAGGAACAATACCCACATTTGTATTTGTATTAGTGTTGGTAGTTGCATTGGTAGTTGCATAAGTTACATGTGGCGATGGATAGGCGGAGATTAAACAATAAGCTGATACCGTAAACATTATGAATATTGCTATTCTAGACCGTAGCATTACGATCTAAATGTTTATCATGAAAATATATTTCTTTTGAGTAGATTATCTATAAAACATGCAACTCAATCTGGTTCAACTGCATTCTTGATTGTACAGGGATAACTTAAAGTCGTGGTATTCATTCTTAATGTCATAAAGTACTAGCGATCAAAAAATCAGGTTGCATCCACTTTCTTAATTTTCAATTTACTTTCAACTTTCATGATATTTCTGTTTCTATGATAGAAACTTAAAATAAAGTATTAAATAAATAGGAAAAGAGTAAGAAAGAAGTAGGAAAGATAACATAGTTAGTCTATAGTTATATACGTACTTCGTACCTAAATTAGAATGATGAATAGATTTGAAAAACTTCAATCACAATTCGCTATATCAGCAACGGGCTATATCTGCAAATAGTAATACTAGATCCATATACTTATCGATTTAATAACGAGGTGCTATATTGCTAATATGAACATTTGCGACTCAGAAGTATCAATGCCGATCTCTGCAAGGACATGCAGTTGTAAGGAAGAAAATGGAAAGAGGGTGACATATACATTAATCGAATCATATCACGGACTTTGTCTCGATAAGAAGGATATCATTATATCTGAATTGGAAGCTTGTATAACGCTCCTAAAGTACTCTATTGATGAGGCCGATCGCTCAACAATAGAGAGAGAAATAGCACAATTAAGGATTATGCTAGATCTTTTATCGTAGAATCATTTCTGTTGAATAAAAACCGGTCTATGGACTAATTTATTGATATTAATTATACCAATGATTGTAATAATGTCTTGCTTCTGTTTTTTTTACATAACTTCGCCTTTTAGTTTAGTTTTTTAGCTCCCAACTCTACTATAGTCATTAAGATGTTAATGATGCTAATGATGAAAAATAATCCTAAAATTATGATTTAAAAGATCATGAATTGAATCTACCCTCGAAGATTCAACTTAGAGTATCACCAGAAATTGGTATAAAATGAAAATCTATTCCTATCAATATCCATATTTGGATGCAAGTTTCCGGTCCATCTGTTCTTTCTCTGACATAAATTCTTTATAACGACTATTCCACGAGCCAATTTTTCTGTACTGTCTTGTACCAGTAATAAGCCATATAGAGGATATGCTAATTATGGCTGCAAGTAAGAAGCCCAAAATTATTCCGAAATCACTTTGGATTTCTAATATGGAAAAAAATGATGGGTGCCTTATCAAAAATATAGATAGACCTATTGCAATTGGAGAAAGTATTAATGCACAGATCGAAACTCCCAGTAGAGTTCTCCTGATCTGGAATATTTGTTCAATGAAATTATCCATCAATGTTAAGATGTTATTTCTAGCAACAGTTGATGTGGTTTCTTCATGAACTTCTTTCGAGTCAGCAATTTTATGTTCTTCGCGATTGTCATACATTGGTGATATCGAATATCTAATATCATTGCCTATTTATATAATGATGAACATAGTTAGCGCTTGAATTATACTATGATCAAAGATCACTCGCATGTACTTTTACAAAAAATTATGTTATTTTGTATCATTTATTTACTTTGCTATCATAGAAATACAAAAAAATAAGCAAACGTAATTATCTTGGTTTTCCTTATTCTTGTTATTACAGTAGTTTTTCTACTAGTCGTAGCTATAACATGTAAGTGACATGATTGGTTGCTTTCTAAAAAGTCAATGGATAGCTATATCATGCTGGTAACACTAATTAATTTGAAGAGCAGGGTAATGCAGTCGTCTATTCAGGAGAACAATGAAAAGAGCTAATATTTGGAGCCGCATAATTAATATCAAGGGTCTTATTTTGATCTTGATAAAAAGTCTTGTAATATTCAAGTTTGAGATAGACATGCCAAATGCCGGCGAATTTAGAATTTAATAAAATAGGCCATTACGTTAACAAGACAAAAAACAAAGAAACATACATACATAGTCTACCTAGAATAATATAGCAGATCGATGGATAAGTTAAGTACTCAAATGTCAAGTACAAATATTGGCATGTCAAGATACAAACAAGTTAGCAATGATGCTGTGCTATTTTTTACGATATTTTTTACATTTTTAGGGTTGATTATTAGTGCAGGGGGTCTAGCTAATGCACAAGTTCAGCAGCAGCAACAAATTCTACCAAAAACCATAACAGGTAATTTTACACTCAGCATTGACATACTAGGGGTTAACAGTGAAACTAGAAACTCTACAATATCAATCATTGGTCCCGAAGGCGAATCACTGACAAGTAATGTAACTATTGACTTGTTCTCAAAAGCTCAACAGGATTTTGCTAGCGAAAGTAACCCAGTTGCATTGACAATTCCTATTAGTATAAATTCTAGCTTGTTACATGATGGCGATGAGTTAAAGGCTTGTCTTATAATGGTGGATACGGGTAAGATGGATTGTGAATTGACAGTAATTACAAGATATAATTTGGAAGGATTCCCCAAATCAGTACAACTTGAGGCTGGAGGGAACATAGAGCAACAGATATTGGATCTACCTAAATAAATTATTATTAGAATATCGAGGCTCTTTTTAATGGTCATCCTTATGAAAAGGTTTATCGTCAACCATAGAAAATAGGAAAATCTAGATACGTTATACAAAGAAGTTCATCACATAGATCATTAGACCTAACTTAAAAATAACTTGTGAACATTTTCCTTTGTTATATGTAGTTTGTATACTTCATCTTCTTTCAATATGAAGATTTGATCATGCATTTCGAATAATTCTATCAGATCTTTTATTTCTGAATTCAATAAGCTATCTGTTTTATATGTACAATACATCAGCCCTGCTATCCTGTTGTCGTCGTAAGCTTTTTCTACAATTAGTGCCTGTCTCAGTGAATCTTTTCCTACATCGTTGATCACAAAATCCATACAACATACTTGATTGTTATTTGCGTTCTTTACAACATTTTCTATTACTTTACCACAATATTTCATGATGTTTTTCTGACTTTGAACTTGAGCTTGAGATTGAGCTTGAGCTTGAGCTTGAGCTTGCATTTGTTGTTGTTGTTGTTGTAACGATAGTTCGTGCTGTTCATCCTTGGATTGTGTTACAGAAGAATAAGGATAAGGTTTTACTGTACCATCATACCATTTAAGTCTAGACAAAAGCTCGATAGATGGATTACGCGGCGGTCCAAAGAAGCATCTAAACAAATTACCTTCTTTTGCAAGTTTATCCATAGACTTTAGTAATCGCATCATGGATTCGTCATCTGAATAGATTACTAGATGATGCTTTCTAGGTATTTCTGATTGCTGCTTCTTTAGCCACACATCCACCGCATCTTTTACTATTGAATTTATAGAAACTCCTCTTTGGTTAGCTATCTCTCCTAATTTCTCATGAACTTGATCGTCGAAACCTCTTATGATGAGATTATGCGTCAATGAAGAGACTATCTCATCAACAAGTATTTATAGATAGTGCTATCTTGATAGCAATAAGAATATACACTTATATAACGCTATCATGGTATCATACAATATGAATAAAGATTATGTGAAGCACTTGAATCATGATATGAAAAAACTTTCTTCAATTGAAGGGACGAAAGATAAGATGCATATATCATCTCCAATTACTACGATACAAGACAATGAGACCAAGATCAGCTCTAGTAAGCCGATAAGAAGTAGCGATGTTTATGACTTACTTTTAAAAATACCTGCAGGAAAGGTTTCCACTTATGGGGATCTAGCAAGAGCACTTGGAAATCCTTCAGCCTCCAGAGCAATAGGTAGAATACTTGGCGAAAATCCAAATCCCATTAAAGTGCCATGCCACAGGGTAGTGATGTCTAATGGTCAAGTAGGTGGCTACGCATATGGAACTGCAAGGAAAAAACAGTTACTTGAAAACGAGGGTGTATCATTTACCAACGGAATAGTTCAGAATTTTGAGACTGTCAGAGTCTATCCGCAGAGCAGCAAAGACAGAAATTAGAAACTGTTGAATCCCAACAGCGTTGTACAGGAAAAGATTTCAGAGATTAACTGGCAGTCCGTAACAAATGAAATGAATGAAAGAGGGTACAGTTTGGTGCCACAATTTCTTCATGATCAATATTGTAAAGAACTTATTGACAAGTACGATAACTCCGAGTTATATCGCAAGACCATTACAATGGAGAGGCATAACTTTGGATTAGGCCAATACAAATATTTCAAATATCCTTTACCGGATCTAATAGAAACTATCCGAGAAACGATTTATCCAAAACTTGTACCTATCGCGAATACGTGGATGAAGATGTTAAACATAGAAAGACATTTTCCGGACAGGTTCGATGAACTTCAAAGGTTATGCCACAGGAATAACCAAATAAAACCTACGGTCCTTATTCTAAAATATGGAAAGGGAGGTCATAATACACTGCACCAGGATCTATATGGAGACATCTTCTTCCCTTTCCAATTAGTTTTCTTTCTAAATGAGGTAGATGATGACTATATTGGTGGAGAATTTGTATTAACTCAACAAATTCCAAGGGCACAGTCTAAAGCCATTGTCTTAAGACCACGTAAGGGTGGTATGCTGATAATTACTACGAATTTTAGGCCTGTGAAAGGAAGTAAAGGGTATTACCGAGCGCAAATGAGGCATGGTGTAAGTGAAGTACATGAGGGAGAGAGGCATGTTCTTGGAATTATTTTCCATGATGCTTTAACCTAATTGCATACATCAATACAACAAGATGAGATTAGAAGCACTAGAAGCAAGAAGAGAGGAAGGAAGCAAAATGAGATTTTGCTTTAACAGAAGAGTAATCCTGGAATCCTTCAAAACAGAAATGCAGATCTGCTACTCAAAAAAGAAGAAATGAACAAAGAAATTGTGTGCATTCTTTTTTATTGAAGCAGGAAGCAATATTTCAGGGATACTATCTAGTTAGAATTGCGCACTCAATAATGATTGCAATAAATAAAAAATTAAATGTGTTTGGTGTGGACGAGACAGCCAATCTTCTGTACAAAGATGGAACAGCACACTATTATGGGAAAATCCTGCCATACATAGAAGCAAATAGATATTTTGATTTATTACTGAATAATATTCTATGGAAAAATGACGAAACCATCATTCTTGGTAAACATATCATTACGAAAAGAAAGGTAGCATGGTATGGTAACTCTGATTACTTGTATACTTATTCAAATGCGACAAAGCAAGCATTAACCTGGACTAAAGAACTTCTAGAGCTTAAGCGAATAGTAGAACAAATTACCGAAGCAAGATTCAATTCTTGTTTGCTAAACTTGTATCACAACGGAAATGAAGGTTTGGGTTGGCATAGTGATGATGAAAGATCAATAGGAAAGAATACTCCTATTGCATCACTAAGCTTTGGAGCAGAACGAAAGTTTTCATTCAAGCATAAGCAAACTAAACAAATGGTATCACTTGTCCTTGAACATGGCAGTTTGCTTGTTATGAAAGATGCTACACAAATGAATTGGTTGCACAGCTTACCCAAATCTAATAAAATAATCCAAGCAAGAATAAACCTGACTTTTCGAACAATGGTGGTTTAAGTTAATTACGATGTGTGACGCTTGTAAAAGAAACAACAAACAAAGAAACAATTACAAAGAAACATTGCAAGACCAAATTCTGATTGTGTGCTATGTTGCCTGCATTGCACCAAGAACCGTTCTACATAGCTCATCGTTGTAATCTCTCATTCGGAGTCTGATGAAAGACTAATGTATTACAGATACAAGACCATCAGCACCTGTAAGAGTACTAGCAACATACGTGTTATTGTTGAATGGATTAAATAATAAAGTCAATAGTATATCAGGCCGCTATCTACTCTACTTCTATGTTCCTATCCATCATGTTATTGCTGCTATATATTACTGAAATGGTGTTTGAAATTACATTGGCCACATAAATATCATTATTGAAAGGATTATATTCCAAAGCTTGAGGGAACTCTCCGACTGGTGTGACTGCAATTACTGAATCCGCTAACACCGTTTACAACTCGACTGATAATACAACGATCAGTAGTATGCCATATAATAGCATATTAAACAAAATCGCACTCATTTTTCTCTTTGTGATTGCATGGTTAGAGATATAAAAATTTGTAGTCGTTTCTGTTCCAGGCATTCCTTGTACTCATCTGAATGTACCGTAATAAAGCCATTTTAACAACCATTAATTGTTTTCTACTAATGACTGAATTTTTTTATCTAATTCGAGGATATTCTCATTCAATTGAATTAATCTGTTTAATAATTCATCATGACGCTCCGCAAAGTTTTCCAATTTCATCAAAACTTCTGTATTCTTTTGTTCTAAATCGCGTACGTGTTGTAGAATATAATCTTGTTGGATCGATGTCTTTTTCTGTCTATCATAAATCCACCAACTTATGGCTACACCAATAGCCGCCCCTATGATTATACTCAAGTAAGTACTTGAGGTGTTCGTCATGTCAATGCAGTCTTTAGTAAGCTCTGGTACGCATCCCCATATTACAAAGAGCGGTAATAGCAACAATAACATGATATTCTTCTTACTATGTTCTTATTTATTTAGCCTACCCAGCTCCTTATGTTATACTACAATAGACGTAGATTATACTAGATTACAACTAACTTTTACACGATAAAGATATATATTCTAAAAATTTCCAACTATAAGGAAAATCTTTTAATCCTAAGCACGTATAAAATATCAACGAAGTAAATGGAGAGAGATTTAGTATCACAATTTATGTTTATTTAGACTCCCAACCTTTCAAATGGTTAATCCTCGATGGTTAATCTTAAGACGATACTTTTCCCCTCTATAAGCAACAGACAAGCAACGATAGTAATGATCATCACGATTGCGTTCTTAATTCCAGACACTATGATAGATAGCGTTTCAGATTTTGTAATTCCTCAGACTACTTCTGTGTGGGGTATTTCATTTTTTGTTATGATATCAGTCGTATTTACTATTACTCAATATTTACTACTTCGATTTGTATGGTTGAAAACAAAAGACATTAGATCAAAGTCTTTTCTTTTTAATGGTTTGCTCAAAATTATAATAGCATCTCAATACACCCTTCTTGCGATTCTGATAGTAATAATATATCAGATATTATTTATGTCACAATACTATACGGCGTTTCTGGTTTGGACAACTATAATAAGCTTTTTATTAGCCATAGTGCTGCTTGGCACCCTTGCTAGAAAGTTCTTTTTCTGGTATCGATATTATAAGAGAGATTCTATTATAATACTTAGTTATGCCTTGGCATTTGTCATCATGTCAATGACTTTCTCGTTAGCATTAATACTAGATTTGTATAGCTTCTCCAATAAACAAGGTATAGTCACACCAGTTTCAGAAGTTGCTTTTCCTAGCTTTGATGAAGCTTATTGGTTAATATTGGTATTTCATTATATATACCATTACTTAGATCTTATTTCATTTGTTTTCCTATGGGGAGCAAATGCATTACTTCTTCTTCACTACCGTAAGAGATTAGGACTTGTAAAGTTTTGGATAATTTTAGGTCTTCCTTTAGTATATTATTTGGGTACCTTTGTAGACATAATAGGATTATACGAACCACAGTCTGATTCAGAGTCCTTTTTCTTCTATCTGTATTTCTCTCTTAATACAACTGCTGGAGGACTAATGTATGGAATTACGTTCATAACCATAGCACGTAAGATTGACAACCAAAGGATAAAGGGATATATGACTTTAACAGCATATGGATTTATACTTCTCTATATCTCAAGCCAGATAACACTCACGGCATCCTCTTATCCACCATTCGGAATTGTGACTCTATCACTCTTGGGATTATCATCGTATCTATTGTTAGTAGGACTGTACTCTACGGCAGTATTATTATCTCAACATGCCCAATTACGGAAGACAATTAGAAATTCAATAGACGAACAACATTCTAGGCTAATGGATGGCATGGGAATGTCTGAATTACAGAGAGAGATAGACAAGAGAATTACACCGTTAATTCAACGACATGCAGAACAAATGAATATGCAGACTGCATTAGATTTAACAATTTCTGAAGAAGAAGTAAAACAATATATGAATGAGATTCTGCGTGATCTTCATGAAAAGTGAGTATTCTCCTCTTGAATTATTTATATAAAAAGTAGAACAAATCATTAATTAATTAATCCCCATTTGTTTTTAATCATATTATTACACTTGAATCCTAATTATCGTTAATTATTTATGAATAGTCAACTTGAATACTCATAGTCTTCATTGACGAAGGTAAAAGAATATGCATGAATATTCAAAAATAATGTCAATAAGTTTCCTGGGTTTAGAAACAACTGGAATAAAGAACGCACTCAAATGGCACATAAAAGAACATGCTAGTGAAATAGTAATTGTAGGAATAATGATAGGATTAAGTGTAAGTGTAGCTATGCTAGCTACTGGAGACATTACGGAAGCGATCGCGAGAGCAAGGAGATAGCAAAACAGGACATGCCCGATCGAGTTCATAGATACTCCTTCTTTTGATACCATTAGACTTGAACGAAATAGTTATTCAGTTAATGCGATTTTTTCCCAATGAGGACACGTTTTGTGATTTTTTAACATGGTCGATTATGGATTTCTGAAATCTCATCTCTGTTGAGAAATAGCTCACTTTCCTTTGGTTATTTCTCTTGCTATAAGTGATTATGAATAACTCTAGTTTAGTTGCATGACATTTATTTTGATCAGATTAGTGACTAAAGTTCATGTTTATAATGGACTGACATTATACATTAATACTAGTTGGTGTTAGATTCAACAATTGTTGAAGAGCCTACCTCAGATTTGAGATTTATTGTAGCGGTTAATAAAAACTATCACGTATCAACAGATCTTGGCATTTATTCATCATTGTAAATAAGCGACTGTTATGCACGTTTTACGACAATGCCGAAAAAATCTTAGGAAAAGATATGTTATATCTATAGCTAATACTCATGTGGCCATCATCAAACTCTTCATAAAAATGCTTGATGTTCATCTTTTCTAGTTTGGAGTGAAGCATCCTCGAGCCCCAGTGAAGATTAAATTCATCTCTGGTGCCACAATCAATGAAAATAAGTTTAAGCTTTTTTAAGTTCTCGCGATGATTCTCTACCATTCTCACTGGATCCCAAGCGAGCCATCGATTCCATACTTCTGGTAACGTCTCACCTGTCTTGAGATCGAAGGGTAAATCCACACCCATTTCTTTTGATTTAGGATTTGGTGAATAATGTGCTGCCATTCCAAACGTATTCAAAGATGGTCCGTCATTTTTTTGATGGCGATTAGGTTTCTTCCAGAATTTGTTTAGCCACTTCTTAGGGCCTCCAGATTCCCTAAAAGCATCAAGGGCTTTAGGAAAATCTGGAGGATAACAATATTCAAAACCAGCATCTCCTGAATGATCCACGACGCCCTGAAATACATCGGGATGTCGCATACCCAAAACGAGAGAACCATAACCCCCAGACGACTTTCCCCATACAGCATGTGCAGAAGTGTTGTAGTTTTTATCTATGAAAGGTACAATCTCATCTATGATATAGTCTTCGTACCTACCTGTTGCCGAAGAATTAATGTATTGATTTCCCCCAAATCTTGTGAAACAATCAAGCAAAACCAAGATCATTGGACCACATTTTCTTTCTAAAATCAGACGATTCATTCGATCTTCTATGTTTTCTGCAAATGGATCTGCATTTAATAGCATCTTTCCTTTACCCCCAAATCCTACAAGACCAAAAGCAGCTATGTAACCTTTAGAATCGCTTTGTGTATATTCTGGAGGAAGATAAACCAAGACATCTCTTATATATGGATCTTTTAACGGGTTATTTTTGAGTGCCTTGCTCGCATAGCGATGTGTAATTATCTTCCCTTTTGACTTATTTGTCAATTTAGCCAATTATAAGACAACATAGAATTTGGTGGTTATTAGCTTTCTATTATTTTCTTGAATATTTAGCTTATTCCGTTACGCGAGTTGATGGCATCATAACAGCGACCCACCCTTTTCAAGTTAGAAAATTTTATAGTATACAAATCATTTTCTTGGAAGTATCATTGTTGTAATTCTATCAAATTTTGGATAGTCGGAAATAGATCTATCATTGTATCGACCTCTACAGTGTATTACTTAGATGAGAGATAATATATATGAGAGTGCTATTACAGCAATCATTATCTGTAATTATGAGCTCGCCATTTAATGATTTTCTATTCAGTGAAATTGAATTTGTGGATTTTTAAACAGACTGAAAGAGATATCATCAAGCTGTACAACTCTTTGACTCCGTATGTCCGGACTGCAGTGAATGATTCTAACGATTATATGCTCAACTTTGGTTATTGGATAAAGAATAGTAATGATGCGGTCAACGCACAACATGAACTCAGCGCGATATTTGGCAAATTCGCTAGATTCAATACTGTTGAAATGATTGCTGATGTTGGAAGTGGATTCTCAGCTCCTGCTGTTCAATGGAGATCAGAATATCCTCATCTAAAGATTTTTTGTGTTGATATTAATTACATGGAGTTGAATACAGCTAGAAAAAAGATAATTTCTCCTCTTTCCCCTTCCTCTCTCGCTGCTTGTGATCGCATATCTTTGATTAATGCCAGCTCAGCCATGCTACCATTTGGGAATGATAAACTTGACATGATCGTTGCATTTGAATCAGCCCAACATTTTCAAAGTATAGATAATTTTTTAGAAGTGTCTAGATCTATCCTAAAGCCTGGTGGGTTAATTGTACTTGCAATTCCAGTGGTAGATTTAAAACTCTCGGATAATGCGGATAATCAGAATGTTGGTATTGTGAAAAAATTGAAGTTAATGAAAAAATTTGGAATTCTGTACTTTAGTTGGGCCTCCCATCATTATGATATAGATACAATATCAAGATCTATTACAAACCATGGTTATAAGACAGAAGAATTTCAACGAATTGGACATCATGTATATGAACCCTTGTCCAATTATTATGTTAGAAACAGAAAAAACATTAGACGTAGACTCATAGATTCATTTGCATCGTACAAGCAGAGAATGTATTTCGAGTTTGTTGAGTATATGGTGTACAGGTCAGCCTTAAAGATGAAGGATCTATCCATGAATGGATCGCTCGATTATGTGCTAATTAGGGCTAGAAAAGATGATCTAAGGTAGATTCCTGATAAGTTTGAGTCAAAGATGGGCTTTATGAGTTATTATCTAGGATATCTTAATGCAAGATTTAATGCAAAATCATTTGAGTGTAATTCAGGCAACTAACTATCGATGATCAGCGCTATAGCGATTCCAATCGCAAATAATGCACATAGTAAACCAAATGCTTTCCCCATATTATTATTATCTTGGATTATCGTATAAATCTTCATTAAGTATGATTACAACATATCATAAGAGATCACTAGAACCAGATATGTATGGTTATAATACCTTAAAAAGAACATATAATAGTTTGAGCGTAATTTAATTAGTATCTTATATGCAGCCACAACAAGAAGAGTTGGCCAGTCCACAATTTGAGAGGGTAAATTCCTTTCTTGACAGTATAGGCAGGAGGAGTAATAATTCACCCAGAATGTATGCAACAGGACTCGGATATTTTGATAGGTTTCTTAAGACTATACAGCTAGAACCATTGATCACAAGTTCCATTGCATTCGAATTAGTCATTCCTCGATCACAAATGCATTCCTTATTGTGTTGCATGCACCAACTATACATAATAACGAGGTATTACCTAATACCAAATCTGATGCACTCGACTATTAGAAGAGTAAGGAAGTTATTATTGGTACAATTTAGCAAGTTACTAATCTAATCTTTAGTTAGAGATATATGAAATCTGGACGTCGTCTATCATATTGAAGAAGGGTTATTATAGATCCTAATTTAGAAAAACAAAAAAATCTTTCAGAACCTTTCATAGATAATGGTTTAAGAATATAGGATGTATTTATCATCAAATTCTTTCAAAGGCATTTTTGGGGATTAAATGATAACCATAGGGCAGTGGTCATATCCGAGTTAATAAGGAAGAAGTATGATATCCGATTTAACGGATGAAAAGCATTAGAATCATGACTGTGCTTCGATGTCTGCTCTAAATATGGGATCGTAACACTATGAAGTGCTTATCATTACGGCAACCATATGCAGAGCTACTAGTATCTGGAAAAAAGACCATAGAATTGAGAAAATGGAATACTAAATTCAGAGGAAAATTCTTGATACATGCTTCAAAAAATGTAAATAAGGAAAGGTGCAAATTTCTAGGCATTGATCATACTAAGCTGTGTATTGGAATAGGAAGAGCTATTTTGTATGACATCAAAAAATATGATAATAAAACCCATCTTATGAGAGATAAAAATAGCCATTATGCAGATGCAAACATTTTTGATTCTTACATGTATGGCTTCATGATAAAAAATGCGCAACGACTTAGGCACCCAATTCCGTATTCAGGTAAGCTTGGATTCTTTGAAGTTAATGAATCCAATCTGCACACTCATATGAGTAGTTAGAATAATTAAATTGGAATTCCCTTAATGTTCATCATTTTACGTGTATAAGAGTGCCCATCTCTATTATCATGAATATTATGGTGTGTTTTTCATTGTTTGTGTAAGATACCGGCATTCTTTTTTAGTAATTACTGTATTTGGGGGAATAATCCATAAATAAACAAGGCTTCATTTACCATCAATAACTTGAACTCGTCTTCCTCGTCCTCAGAAAATAAAACAGAGATCTGGTATGGGGCTGAAAATATAATAAATAGGTCCTTGGAAGTATTGTATTCTATAGAAAATCAATTCGATCTTTGCATCACAGAAGATGGGCTGAACCCAATCTTATCGGAAGAGAGGATAAAAAAGGCATATTATGATCTAAAGGCAAGAGGCGTGACAATTAGGATCATAATTGAAGTCACAAAAAGCAATCTAAAAGATTGCAGAGTATTATCGGAGATTGCTCAGCTTCGTCATCTATCTGAAATGAGTGGTAACTTTGTCATCGCAGACAGAAAGAACTATGCAGCCGCAGCTGATCTTAATGTTTCTCATCCTCAAATTACAGAACTTATTACAAGTACAGTACCGGCCTTTGTAAAACAACAACAACATTTCTTTGAAATGCTGTGGTCTAAGTCGGTACCTATTGAACAACGAATTTCAGAGATAGAGGCTGGCGTGGTTCCCGATGTATTGGAAGTAATTAAGGAACCATCTGAAATAATCAGTCACAGTCATAGGCTTGTTAAAGCAGCAAAGGATGAAATACTCATAATCTTTCACACTTCAAATGCGCTGCTTCGCCAAGAAAGAGCAGGAGGAATAGACATACTTATCGAGAACGTAATTAGATACAAAACACGCGTAAGAATTCTCGTACCAATAGAGGATAAAATAACAGATACGATCCAAAGGCTAGAAATGATCAAAGGGATACAAGTACGAAACATTGGACCAACGATGCAAACAAGAATGGCTATTTTGGTGGTAGATAGAACATACTCACTTGTAGTCGAATTAAAAGATGATTCTAAAGATAATCCAGAAGAAGCTATAGGACTAGGAACATATTCCAACAGTAAATCTACAGTATTATCCTATGTTTCAATATTTGATACATTATGGAAACAGAGTGAACTGCGTGAGGAGTTAATAATCCATAATAAGGCACAGCAGGAATTCATCAATATTGCTGCTCATGAACTGCGTACACCTATACAACCAATATTGGGTTTATCTGACGTCCTTCTACAGTCAGATATACTTTTGGATAATAGCAATAGCAAAAGCAAAATCGATATCAAGAATAATGAAACCACCATAAGAGAAATGATTCAAATAATCGCTAGAAACGCAAAAAGGTTACAACGCCTAACTGAAGATATACTTGATATTACCAAAATTGAAAGCAAAACACTAAAACTGAAGAAGCAGAATTTCATTCTTTCGAAAATTATAGAAGAGATTGTAGATGACTATAGTGCAGAAATCAGGGATTCAAATAGGAACTTAATCCTTACTTTCCTACGTTTAGAGGAACTGGAATCTACTCCTATAACAGCTGATCAGAATAGATTAAAGCAAGTAATTAATAATCTAATCGATAATGCAATAAAATTTACACGTGATGGAAAAATAACCATTTCAGCTGAGATTGATACTAAACACAATCAGGTAATTGTTAAGGTGAAGGACACTGGTACGGGAATTGATTCAGATATACTCCCGAAGCTGTTCACAAAATTCGTAACGAAATCAGACAAGGGCACTGGTCTTGGATTGTATATTTGTAAGGGAATAATAGAAGCACACCATGGAAAAATATGGGCTGAAAATAACTATGATGGAAATGGAAATGGTACTACGCTTAGTTTTTGTTTACCACTAATTCAGTCCTAATTTGTAGTAAGTGGATTTTTTTCATCAGCCTTTTGCGTGGTATAAAAGCTCAATTAGCATTTCTATATCCAACTTATTCCACATGCATAACTGAATTAGATTAGTAGAAGATTATGAATATCGCCAGTGATATTCTCAACAGTATATAAGTCACTTATATAACAATAGTCTAAAAAATGAGTACAAGGTTTTCAAATCAGATGATCTGATTCAAAGATATTCTTTGACAGGTTTTATTAGGATATGTTCGATCGAGATCTGCCTTATCTGAGTTTATTATTCTTAATGGATTTGCTTTTTTTAGGTTTAGACTTAGCGATGATACCAGTAGTAGAGGGAGATCGTTTTCTTGATCTTGATCTTGTTCTTGTCTTTGCCCCAGTGCTGGTTGAATATCCTGTCGTTATCCTTTGAATATCCTTTTGAATCCGTGCTACTTGTTTTTGCAGCTGGCTGATTTGAGATTGAATCTGTTTTACTGACTGTACTTGTGACTGCCTTACTCCTGGATCTTTTGCTCTAACTAGCTTCTGCTTCTGCAAGGACTGAATCATTATCATCATTTTATTGATTTGATTTCCCTGCTTCTCTACTTGCTTTGATATGTTTGATAAATAAGAAGTTATTCTCCTCTTCTGTTTGTTTTTGCTAATTCTGGATTTCTCTTGTGACTGCTCTATTTGCTTATTCTGTTCTTGTAGTTCTTCCTGTTGTTCTGCTGAAGGTGCTTCGACTGTCGAAGGCTGTTCGTCTGTCACGTCAATCG
>JAATVR010000354.1 GCA_014523665.1 Nitrososphaerales archaeon TH526 | reverse complement strand
GATGAAGAAGATGAAGAACCGTTGTAATCCTTCTCATCGTCATTATCATCGTTGTCATGGCCGTTTGACTTAACTACATCAAATGAGGTGTTAACAGTTTTTGTATCATATCCGTCCTTTGATACTCTTATATCTACATCATAAGTACCTGTTTCCGCATTGTCATCTATTTTTACGTCAAATGTCGCCTTGCCATCATTGTCCGTTTCATCCTCGGCCGATGTTGAATCACTATCTGGTGGATATACTGTTAGTTTGACGTCAGCATCTGATACTCGATTATCGGTATCGTCATTGAAGACAGTCACTGTTACATGTTGAGTATCACCACGCTTAATTTCGTTGTGTTCAATGTCTACATTGATGTTGAACTCGTTACTTGCATAAGCTGGTTCAAAGATTGGTATATTTGCTATGTTACTCACTAGGATCAATAGCAATGATATAGTCAATGCTGTAAGAGAATTCTTCGTTGGTACATGTCTATTCACTTTAGTATTATTAATCATTCCTTTGATACCATAATACTATTCTTTCATTTAAGAAATCATAATATCAATCGCATGATCATGTACCAAAGGATTATTCTAAATCTAAAATCTTGATCCAAGTACAGGATCAAAGATACTTTTTTGGATGTATAGTTTAATCCAATTGAACCCATATTCATGTACCAACAAGGATATGAATAATGTGACTGTTGTCACATCCTTCAATTGAAACGATTAGATGCCTACTGTTAGACCTCAGGTAAATTTATGTACATTGATACCATTATTTAGTTTTCTTACTAATCTATGGAGGATAGAATATTTACCTATCAAAAGTAGGTATTTTACTTTAATTAAATTGATTATCTCCAACTGTAATCAATATCTTGTAAAACATGGCTACAGTCAGGTTATTCTTGTTAATATCGATATTAGTCTTAACTGGAGGAATGTCTTTAACGAATTTAAATACTTTTGATAGCGTATTGGCTATGAAATCGAACTGTGATGCTAAAATTCAATCTATATTCGGATGCCCTTTAGGATCTGATAATGAAGAATCGTTTGCGATTGCATCTGCTAAAACTGTAAGGGGAGAACAGAAGAGTCATGATATCAGCATAGACATGACTGATAGCACTTCTGGCATCAGTGTAATCATAGCTGAGGACAAGGAGTATAATATGAAGCCAAACATCGAATCACAGATACCTTCAACTATAAACGCAATTCCATTTCCATGACATATTCCTACTAAATATGTAATAATATGAATTCAAGAACGTATATTATATCGTGAAAACTCGATTAATCGAAAGATGATGCAATACTTCGTTAATATGAACCATAATTATGTGCTTACCATTAAGGCGCTTACGATCTTTTTATTTTGAATTTAATTCGATTCGGGTCATCATATTGTCTCTAAACGGCGGCACGTCACTAGCATTCTTGACATTTGTAAATTCATTTTGTACTTTCATTAAGCAGCAAAGCACTCGATTTGATAGCTGGTGGCTAATCATTTATGTTGCGTTGATCAAAAAAATATTTGTATTAGATTAATAAAACCGATCATACTCCATCAAAACTTGTCAAGTAACTAGATTGATAGAAATCGGTTCTTCCTCCTTTTTTGTTGCGGTACAAGAGATCAAATAGTGAATGGCTGTTTACTGCCAACATTTCATACTACCCTTTGAGCTATTATACATATGCCTCTATTAGAAGAATAATTCAGTGTGATATGTAAGTCTATAGAATTTAAGTGGGTCTCTACCAAACTATTTTGTTATGCAATTGAGCCTGCAATCCAGTGCATTATTGAATAACGGAGTAGAGATTCCACGTTTAGGAGTGGGAGTATATCAGACACCACCTGGAGAACTCACCTTGCATGCCGTTAAATATGCATTGAAGATTGGTTATAGACATATTGATACCGCCTCGTTATATGGCAATGAAGGAGACGTAGGTAGAGCAATTCTAGAAAGCGGCATAGAAAGGGAAGAGATCTTTATTACTACGAAGGTATGGAATAGCGATCAAGGGTATCAATCTACACTCGCAGCATGTAAAAGAAGTTTACAACGTTTAGGACTGCCTTATGTTGACCTTTACTTGATCCACTGGCCAGTTGAAGGCCAGAACAAAGGCACATGGAGAGCAATGGTTCCTTATCATTAATGTAATGGAAACTATTCTAAGGTGAAGCCAGGTGGTAAAATAACTGATTTTACTCTGGAATCTGATCTGGATGATAAAAATGTTAGAATAGAATTAGATGATTCGCTTTCCCCAAAGACTTTCAAAGCAATACTTAACAATTTGCCAGTCGAAGTTAAGATCAATAGGTGGGGAGATGAGCTCTATACTGATCGAACTACAGTAGCTGTCGAAGAGGAAGCCAATGCACAGACAGAAGTGAATGAATTGGATGTTGCATACTGGCCTGAAGGAAATGCATTATGTTTATTTTATGGACAAACTCCCATTAGTATTAATGGGAAAATACTGGCATATTCTCTGTAAATATAGTAGGTAAGACTATAGATTCTTCTAATAAGGATGATATTTTGAACCAGATTATGGAACGAGCAAAAGTAATCGTTAGAGAGTCTTCTACTTTTCTATAGCTTAATTATATGACCGGTAGAGTTATGTAGATTCCTTAATACGATATTTCATTATGCAATTGACTTTGCAATCCAGTATTACCTTGAATAATGGAATAGAGATTCCACGTCTAGGCTTAGGAGTCTATCAAACACCTCCTGGAGAACCTACATTGCGTGCAGTAAGATATGCACTGAATATTGGTTATAGACATATAGATACTGCTTGGCTATACGACAATGAAAGGGAAGTCGGCAAAGCTGTCATGGAAAGTGGGATAGATAGAGAAGAGATCTTTATTACTACGAAGGTATGGAATAGCGATCAAGGATATCGATCTGCACTTGCAGCATGCGAAAGAAGTCTACAACGCTTAGGATTGCCTTATGTTGACCTTTACTTGATCCACTGGCCAGTTCAAGGGAAGAACAAAGATACTTGGAAGGCTATGATTCGATTGTTAAGGGAAGGCAAAACTAGAGCTATTGGGGTTAGTAATTACGAAATTTTTCATTTACAAGAAATAATTCAGAATTTTGATGTTATACCATCGGTGAATCAGGTTGAATTTCATCAGTTTCTGTTCCAAGAGAAGTTGTTAGAATTTTGCAAAAATAGCAACATTCAGTTAGAGGCCTATAGTCCATTGACAAGAGGTCAAAAGCTTGATCATCCTGTCGTAGTACTTCTAGCTAAGAAATATGGTAAAAACTCAGCTCAGATCCTAATTAGATGGAGTTTACAACATGGTCTAGTTGTGATTCCTAAATCTATCCACGAGATTCGAATTAGGGAGAATAGCCAAGTATTTGATTTTCAGCTTGAAGAAGAAGATATGGAGCTTCTTGACTCCCTTAATGAGGACCTTCGTACAGTGTTCCTGTAATATATAGAGAAGACAATCATTCTAATGATATCATATCTTTGTATTCAGACGATCTTTGTAAGGATTATAATCAACGCGCAGAGGGCATATTACCTCCCACCCTAATTTTTTAATTCTTCCAAATCAATGAACTTAAATGATATTAATAACTTGGAGCTGCTGATCGACTCCAAGTCATGTCTAAAACAGGATTAGAGGAGCCCCGTTTATTGACATTTATTCTATAGTAAATCGTGATATGCTACTTGTAGGCTCCAACCCGTGAATACTTTTTAAGATAGAGTAACTTTTTTGACACGTACCATTAGGAAGATAGAGTCTATATACATGCTGATTTGTTGTTATTAACGATTCAACTCTCCTCTGTCAGCTATATACAAAATTTTTATCTGGTATCTCCTATGTTAATGATATGACCAGTAATACGAAAAAGACAGATATACCCAAGAAGGAACGAGCGTTAGTACTTCAGGGAGGAGGATCGCTTGGAGCCTATGAATCTGGGGCTTATAGAGCAATATATGAATACCTATCAAGAAGGGACATAGAAGGAGGAGAGAAGGGAAGGCCCACCTTTGACATAGTTGCAGGCACTTCAATTGGTGCTATTAACGCTGCAATTTTAGTGAGTTATGTTGTAGAGAATCAGACCTATGAAGGGTCTGCTGAGAGGCTTATTGAATTCTGGAACTACCTCTCT
>JAATVR010000353.1 GCA_014523665.1 Nitrososphaerales archaeon TH526 | reverse complement strand
TCAAGTATACATCCCGTCGGCTTGAATAAGACAGCTAATAGAAATATGCTAGCTCATAGGCAATAGAATTTGTTTAGCATACAGTATATCGACAGAATAATCTGTTCCAATTGGTATTATGAAAAACAATTGGAATAGAAATTTTAGCAATGCTATTATGACAATAATCACAACAATAATAATAATAATGTAGACTAAAGTTCCGAGTACCATTTCCGTCTACTGCTATTCAAAATAGTATTTAACCATTATTATTGTAAATTAAAGTACAAATGATTTCAAGAGTGTGCATAATGCTGGGTATATTCCGCTTTTTGATTATGAGCGGTGAACAGATTGTGCCACTAGTTAAGCACAAACTCGTTACTCTAGCTAGTAAAAAAGATTTGAGTATGCACTGATTAAATAGTATATTACATTTCTAAAATCAGAAAAATTAAATGAAAAATACAACATGCGATGAAGAGTCCATAACAACTAGATGAATCTTGAAATGTTTTATTGCAAATGACGATGTCGTCATTGAAGTTATTCTAGCATCCTCATGAATATTCTGTTGATTGATAGTAGCAGTAGAACCGGACGGTTATTTAAGTCATTAAGCATCGTCAAAGTCATTTTTCAATTTGGCTGATTCTTTTAGGCTGTTTACTTGTATATCGTCGCTTTTAGTTATTATTTTTGAAAATGATGGTCTAGCTCTTTCCCCTAGCGTGACTGCTTCTTTGCCCTTTCTCAAAAGGGAAAATGTAATTCCGTTGTCTGTCAGTTTTTGTGCAAATTCAGTGGCAGTTCTTAGCTTATCAAATATACTGGTTTGATCGTCTGGAACGCTGAAGAAAGTGGGTTCTAACAGATCCAATTTTACTACTGTTCGGTCATTGTCATCCTCATCATCATTATTTCCTTTGACTTTATCATTTCTATTTATTTCAACTTTCAACGCTGGCTCGCCGGCCACTTCTAACTTTAAAGAGCCCGTCGCAGAGTTCAATATCTTGAATAAGTCATCTACAACCTGATCGCCCTTAGAAACATGAAGGTGCTTTTTGCCAAATAATATCATGTTTTCTTATCTATAACCAGAACTACTGGAGACTGGCTTGATTCCTGCGTGCTTCTGTTGTCCAAACGACTTTACCATTAAGCTTCCAGGTAGCTCCACCCAAGTCTCTGCCATCTGGTCCTTTCGCTTTCGGCACGTCAACCTCTAGATCATCAAACTCAATTGTAGTACTCATATTTGTACCAGACACAAGTTTTTCCATGACCTGACTTACGATCTGAACCCATTGACCCTGTTCCTTTTTCTCTTCCCCCATACCTTTCTGCTCATTTGTATCATTGATCGACATTTGGTGATAATATGTCAACTTTGGATTTAAGGATGATAGATCATCAATTGGTGGAGAAACATTTTTGATTAACCTCTTGCTATATCAATTGTAAAAACTCAGATCGAAAGTTTTCAAACGTATCCCTTAAATATCTAGTCAAATATTTACTGTAGCGAATCAAATGTGTTGAGATTAGAGATAATATCTGTGCAGCTGTAACTGCAGCAGTAAGAAATGCTAATCTTTCTTTTTTATTAACTCTAAAAATGTTGCAGCTGCACTAGCGCGGATATAAGATTCTACCAGTTGTTCATAATTTCCCGCTCCCTTGGATACAGGAGCAATTCCCATATGCTTTTCGAATACCTCTTTCAATCTTTGTTCTGTTTGCACTTCTGCTATAAATTCGGCTGCAAAGTCAGTCAATTGGGTTCTCATATCATCATCACTCAAACCATTACTCTTACGAGTCTAGTGATCTAGCATTTCAGATCAATATTAGTTTATTTAGTTTATTATTCCAATTAGATAAATATGTCTGAAAAACACTCTAATCCAATTCCTGTAGTAGACGTAATCATTGAACAGGAGTCAATGATCTTGTTTGCACGGAGAAAAAAGGAACCGTTTAAAGGTTATTTGGGTCTTCCGGGAGGTTTTGTGAATATGGGAGAAACTGTTGAGGCAGCAGCAAGGCGGGAAGTTAAAGAGGAAACATCTTTGGATATAGACCTGACTGATATTTTGGGTGTCTATTCCAACCCTCAAAGAGATCCTAGAGGACATATCATGTCAATTGTGTTCATAGGACAAAGTTCTTCGAATGATAAGACGAAGAACAAGGCAGCGGCTCAAGATGATGCTTCAAAAATAGAATGGATAGATTCATCCATGGTTGACAATAAAACCCTTGCTTTCGACCACAAAAATATCCTCTTACATTATAGAAAATGGAAAGAGGCTGGGGGAACATTTTGGTCAACAAAGAAATGAATTACTTGCGCTGATCCAGAAAGACGCCTGAAGTCGCTATTTTAAATCTTCTGTATATAAACAATATCACAACTACCTGAAGAATGTGTAAGCGCTTTATACTATGTTCATGTATTTTTTGTGCATGAGTAAAGAAAATATAGAATCAGCTCAAAAGAATCAAAAAAAGATTGGAGCAGCAGAAGAGAATGCAGAAATATCGGGTCCTGCAGAAAACCTCCGTGAAGAAGCTGCTGAGATGACAGATAAAGATCAGGATTCAGAAGAGCCTGCATAGGTAAGAAATATACTTTATATTACTTTTCGATAGACCTCCTGTGGAGTATTACAAATAGTGAGTAATTGCAGCTAGACGTCTAAATAAATAACTGGAAATACTAGCGTTTAGAGTTATAAGCTGTGAGCGTATTGATTTTATTTGAGCACAGAGCAGATAATTTCTTACTACATTATGGTTAACTGAGTAGTCAGTATGAGTTGTATCTTTAATTAGAGTTGTTTAATTAGTCCCCTACTCCCTGTTCTATATCGTTGTCGTCATTTTTTTCTTTTTCCTCTATTGCTTCAGTCTCTGCTAATAATTTCTCTTCTGGAGGTAGTTCTTTCTCGTCTTCCTCAGTTGCCATTTTTCTTATAGGGGTAGTAATGGACTTTATATAATTTGTGAAAGTTTTAGTCTGCTGTTACTCCGTACTAGATCCCATCGTTTCAGATATCAATATTGTACGATTTGATTTCATACTTTTCATCTAATGCAGGTATTGAAACTGAAACCCAGGCGACTCGCAACAAAAGAGGTACAGCTCAGGTAGCAACCTAAAGGGGTAATGACAAATAGTCCAATAAGGATTCGCTAATCTCTGAACTTGATTTGTACTTAATATGGATAAAAATTGCGGTTTTTAACGAGTCTCTTCTTTATTTGGTTCCCAAAATGCACATATCCCATATGGTTTTATTTCG
>JAATVR010000352.1 GCA_014523665.1 Nitrososphaerales archaeon TH526 | reverse complement strand
TTTGATGCTGCACTATGCAGATTCGGATTGATGTTATTTCAAGACTTTAAGGCAAGTTTATCCAATATTTACAGGTCATTAGTAGAAGGTGGTCATTTTGCGGCTGCTGTTTGGGCTTCACCAGACAAGGTTCCTTTCATTTTCGTACCCCTGAACACCGTACTGAAAGAAACAAACAGTCAGCCACCTCCGCCGGGATCCCCTGGACCGTTTAGCATGTCAGAGCTAAATAGCCTTAAGAATTCCTATCTAACGCCAGGATTCAAAGATCCTGCTATCGAAAGGATGAATGTGGCTTTTGATTTTGATTCTCCTGGTGATTTTACAACCTTTACAATTGAGCACGGTGGTCCTGTTCTTCAAAAAATGCTGGCAGGTCAGACAGATGAAAGAAGGAAAGATATATTGAATGCAATTAGTAAAGCAGCAGAAAAGTACTTTGACACTACTGCGGGAAAGGTCAGATTCGAAAATGAAGCTATACTTATTGTTGGTAGAAAATGAATGAATAATCTTGTCAAAGCATCAGCTCTTTTCTAACATTTTTGTAATTTGTCACTTTAACACTTGTGAGATTTATTGTATACATAGTGTATGACGACCAACATGCACAACGGTTGAAGCTGGAAGTATTAATCAGATTTGGTTATACAGAATGAAGTCGCCATTAATAGTACCAGTAGCGTTTAGCAAGGACCACATAGCAATGATGCAGACACTAAAATAATGTATAAGTAAGAACGTTCTGCGTATCCATCCGAACTATGAAGAATTGAAAGTATCATTAAAGAGTGCAAAGAACAAGCCTAATAATCCCTATAGGCGGTTATTGCTTACAATGATCGTGCCGGTCGTCTACCAGGATTCCATCGCCGACGGGATCGACAGCGAGTTCGGCCTAGGCGACACCCTGCAGAGCTTCTTCTTCTCGCCCAAAAAGCCCACATCCGACGGCTGGGTCTGGGGGGGTGGCCCGGCTTTCCTCTGTCCAACTCTCAGTAATTTTAGAACGCGGCATCGCCCATCTTCCTTTCCAGAACTCCACCAAATCGTACAACTGTCGATTTACCCATATTGGTTTTTAAGCAATTCTGATAACATCGAGCACATTTTTTATCAATGGGAAAAGGTATACTTCCCTTTTAATTCCATGATAAAGAAAATCACTAAGACCCACCTTTCTTAAACCCGATTCTAATAATTTCATTTTTCTTGAGGGTCAGCTACCGTAGCACTTAGCTGTATTAGGTCATTGGTTGGGCTCCTTTGTTGGATAGTATAACCATTTGAAGAACCTAATTATATTCCTAATACGCGAGTTATAGGTACCAATCCATTTGTGTAAAGGGTCTATTTCATCTGACTTTCTAAGACTATTCAAGTAGGAAATAATATCTTCCCTTTTCATTTCTGCAAAAGGTCTGTTCCTATGGAAATGTGATAATTTATTCAACATGTTTCGGTTAGTGTTTACATAATTGACACTTGGATTGATTTCGGTTTGCATTGCATCAAAATATTCCTTTATGATATCGTCATTGGTCTTGCGTAGAACTTGCATGACTACTTCTTTTGTACAGATAAATTGTAGGCATAGGTGATAAATAAAGCGTTGTATAATACCGCATCATTCAAATATAATACAGTGCATTATTAGGTGAGGTAATAAGTTGGAAAAATTTCGAATGTGGCTGATGATATCACTTGTTTCGTATGTTCTTTTGACACAGATTCACTATATTGGTCCTGTATTCGCACAAGAAACGAACGCATCAATGATTTCCTCGAATATCACTGATTCATCAAATGCAATTGGGATTTCAACTAATTCAACAGGAAGTAACATCATTCAAGAGACCAATAACATGTCATTAGAAAATCAAACAGTAAACTACTATGGTAACTCATCAGGATACCTTGTTTACCCCAAGTTCGCTGACGCTTCACTGATAAAATTAAATAAAACTGAATCACCAGAAGCTCTTGCTGCTGCATCAACGTCATCATCATCATCTCCCTCGTCAGTTACTAGTAAATTGCCAGCAGTAGTCATGATTCATGAGAATCGAGGTTTAAATGAACATATAAAGATGATGGCAGATACTCTAGCAAAAGAAGGATATGTTGTTCTTGCTGTGGACTTGTTCAATGGTCAAGTTGCTTCAAATCAAGAAGATGCTGGGCTATTATCTGGTGCAGTGAGAAAGAATCCGACTGAGGCCATCGCAAATCTCCAGGCCGCTGTTAGATATCTTGCCGCCTTAGAAAATGTTAATGCGTCCCAGATCTCCTCTCTAGGTTGGTGTTTCGGCGGTCAGCAGTCTCTGCAACTAGCGTTAAACACGGAACCGAACTACCCACTGTCTTCAACTGTGATTTACTACGGAAGCTTAGTTTCTGATCCTCATGAACTTTCTAAGATCAGGTGGCCAGTACTAGGAATCTTTGGCGACCAAGACAATTCAATCCCTGTGGAGAATGTGACAAATTTTAAAGCGGCACTAGATTCCATTGGAATTCCTAACGAGATATACATTTACAAGGGAGTGGGACACGCCTTTGCCAACCCGTCAAGGGACAGTTATGCTCCTGAGCAAACGGCAGATGCGTGGAACAAGACACTGTCATTTCTAAGAAATAGTGATCAACAGGTACAACTAAATCAGTGATTCTGGTAGTCTTGAATCTTAGAGTAAAGGATATTAAGTGAGCAGAGGGTACCTGCCCACGATCTAAGAAAATTACGATGATGGAATACATTTAATGTTGTGGTTTTCAATTTACACTAGATTTCTAGTGGAGAAGTGGTGTTTGCGTAGTTTCACTCGCCTGTCCAATTGCCCTTTCACGCCAGAATATTGAAAATGAGTAAACTCAGTCCATCATATTTGAGTGCTATGAGTGTTATTAGTATGCATTTAGAGTACATTTCGTACTTGTGCAGTTTGTGAATTCAAGGAATCTCAGTCCTTGCAATTATTGAGTAAGGCAGAAGAGCAATGCTTATACTGAATTTCTTGAACTGTTATCATTATTGAGATAATATCCTACCCGGCTAGGATTTGGTCAGTATAATATCAAGAAGATAGAGCTGATTGTTTCTGTGTTGTAGCCGAGTAGGATTTGTAGGTTAGATTTCGAATGTTCCAAATGCGACTGTAAACATACAAATATACAGATGCCAATTGCATGTTATCCAGACATTGTGCAGTCATCATTTATTCTCCACTTCTTTGATATTAGACCAGTCTAATTAGTCTCAACTAATATTTATTGCCTCTGCTGATTTTCTGTCCATAGAATGAGATTACAATATATTTTTCAACTATTAATCGTGATTATCCTAATGAAGGGAGCAAATTAGTATCAAAAATTGATGTGCTATTCTCTGGATCGAGAATCACCAAATGAGATAAATAGAATATGTTGCAAGTTAGGTTCAACTAATATGAGAATGCAAAACGAATCGAAAAGTTTGACTTCAAGTAAACGACATATCAATCCTGTTCTCTTTGCGGCTTGTATTGCTGCTGCCACTATGGCTATTTTTACGTCAGTCTATTTGTACCCAGGATTTGCGCAAGGACAAGAATCGGAGGGGACAGAAGTTGGTACAATTCAGAATGTCACGAATTTGAGTACTAGTGCATCGAACAGCTCGTTAGTGGATTTTGATTCCAATATAGAACAGATAAGAGGTCATCTAGACCAAGCAGTTGCAAACAAAGAAATTGGAAATACAACATTGGCGAAGGCTCATACCCTTCATCCAATCGATGAGATTTACAGTAGCATAGAGGTCCAGATAGAGGCTACAGATCCAAGTCTGAATCAATCGTTATCAACTTCCTTGAGTCAGCTTTCAAATATGGTTGACAATTCAACCGTTGACGAATTTAAGACTAAGGCTCTAGATATCAATGGCCTACTCAATGATACTGTTGGGAAGGTCGTCCCAGCCCAAGAGACAAGTGACAGTGCATTCAATCTTATGGTCGTAGGAAATCTACTATCTGTGGCAGAGAACGAATACAAAGAAGCTATAGAGAATGGTCAATTAAAGGAAATAGTAGAGTATCAGGATGGACAAGCATTTATTTCAAGAGCTGGCTCAGTTTTTAATGAATCATCTCACATGATTCCGCAGGAGAAGTCAGCTGACATCCAAGTGATAAATGGATTCTTCACAGACCTAGGAAACGCTGTTCAGGAAAAGTCAAATCCTGAAGTAATATCCAATGAGATTGGATCGATCTTACATGAGATTTCTGAGGTGACGGGAATAAATGAAGAAAGTATCTCGGGCACTAGCGGTGATACTTCAGCTTTTATCCCTGAGATTCGCAATTTGCTAAACCAAACGCTTGATGAATATAAAAATCAGAACTACGATCAGGCTGACACTCTAGCCATACAAGCGTACCTAGACAACTATGAGTTTATAGAAGCTCCATTAGCGGAACAGAATAAGACCCTAATGGAGACAACTGAATTGATGCTCAGAGAAGACCTGAGACAGTTGATTCAGACCCATGCACCATTAGAGCAGATTCAAGAACACATAGACAAGATCAACAGTAACTTGAACCAAGCAGAGGAACTCCTGGCGGCTTCAGGTTAGAATTAAGACCATCTTTAGATGGAGTCCACCTAGCAACTATTCTATCGTGTTGTCATGATGGAAAGCGTTTTATTAATGCTGGATAGTACCTAAATCCATTGAATAGTGGCATATCCTTTTTTTCCTTTATACCATACTTTAAATTGATATCAACCGTTAGTATGCCTACTCTGATTTTTCCCCTTGCCAAAGCGACAAATACCATTTAGCCTTAATATGAAAGAAGCTACTGAAGTGTAATCCAATTTCGATAATCCCGCTGCTTCCGAGGCCTTGTAAATAGCGTGAGATGAAGCAGTTGTTGGAAGTGTAAGGCCTGAATTATACGCTGTCTGTAATGTTAACTTCAGATCTTTTGTCATATTTGCAAGAGAGAATGACGGAGCGTACTCGTCATTGATAATTTTTGGTCCTTTATTTTCGCTTAATCCTGTCCTGAAATAGGTAGAATTAAGAATCTTGAGAAAAATATCGGGATCTAACCCCGTACCCTTCACAAATGCTAAACCTTCCGCAAATGCAAGAGCTATCAATGCAATATTAATATTGACTGCAAGTTTGAGCGTACTTGCGGTACTATGATTTGACCCGACATAAAAAACCTGTTTGCTAATGTCATTGAGCAGTGACTTGGCCCTATTGTATATTTTTTTTGAGCCAGCTGCGATCAAAATTAGTTCTCCTCTTTCTGCAGCACTAATACCTCCTATAATTGGCGCAGTGATCACATTGATACTCTTGTTGGCGTAAAGACGTGCCACATGATGGGATTCGATGGGAGATATTGTACTGCATTGAATTACAATGAAGTCCTTGTTGGGATGAGTACGCCCCGAAGATTCAATTAGACCTGCACCTCCTTTTGCAGTAGAAATATCCATAATGGCTTGATGGTCTTTCACGCAAACTATTACAATTTTAGAATTATTTCCTACTTCTCCAGCTGTGTGTGCAATTCTGATCTTGTTGTCACCAATGGAGCGGTGAACAATCTGTGCTTTCGATCTGTCCCTGTTAAACACTATGACTTCATGTCCTCTCCTTGCTAGCCTGATCGCTAGCTGCGTTCCCATCATTCCGGTCCCGATTAGACCTAATTTCATAGGGAAGAACAAGATCTACTTGGATAAATGTAGTACTGCAGATTATCGCATTTCCTATGTTTCTATAGGTGTTTACCCGTAACTCATTTACGGTGCAAATACAAAACATGTGCTCACTCAAAAAAGAACTTTTCGACTTCTACGTACAATGAATCAACCCGAATAGTTTCCAGCTCAAACTTTGCTTTAGCCAATTCCTTTGAAGTCCTTTTAGGATGAGACCAGGTGGTCTTCTGCATCTCAGAAATCATCCGCTATTGCTATCACTATTCTATGATCAATTTTGATAACTTCGACAAATCCTCCTCCAAGACGCGGAGTAGACTTCTTCTATACAAAATTGCTGCAGGATGAATCGTCAAGAAATAATTTCTTCCGTTGATATTTAGCAACTTTCCTCGATTTACGGTAATTGCTTTACCACCCAGAAGCGACGAATACGCTGTTGCGCCTAAGATGCATACAATTTTTGGGTTAATGACCGATATTTGTTTGTTAAGGTAGTCATTGCACTTGA
>JAATVR010000351.1 GCA_014523665.1 Nitrososphaerales archaeon TH526 | reverse complement strand
TTTCCAAGATTTCATGTTTTCTAATGCACCTGTGAAAATATTATACTCATATCCGTGCATATAGCACACTATGTTATTCCCATTAAAATGTCCCTTCGATAAGGAGGCCCCTCGGTGAGGACATGAATTGCTGCAAGCGAATAGCCTGCCATCTCTTCTTCCTACGAGGATATCCCTATTGTTAATTGTGAAAACACTCAAAGAATTATCCTTTATGTCATCACTATCACAGATCCTCATCATCTCTGGAATCGTAAAGTTACCGATCGAGATACTATAAATCTATTCACTGAATTATACGTCACTTTTGATAGGAACCATTGTTGTGAGGACATTATAGCCTCATCGTAGATTGGGATCATATATTGTTACATCCACTTATCAGTGTAGAGTGCTCGTAGAAATTAAAACCTCAATGGCCTACTCAATAGATATCTGCACAAGTATGAAGATTTTTATATCTATGTTGGATAATAATAAATTACATTTTGCCATCAGAAATAGTTACTCCTATGAAAATTTCAGTTAAAACTAGAAATAGTTTGGTCGAACAGGCACTCCAAACTATCTCTCGAAGCGGAGAGAACGGAATATTCCAAACTGAACTTTGTAAGACATTTTCTCTAGACAGCCGAGATGGATCAAGGCTTGTCGGGAATCTGGAAAAACAGGCCCTTATTTCAAGAGAAAAAATCCTTTATAATGGCAGGTGGACTTACAAACTAATAGTAAAGAAACCTACCACGTCTGAAATTGAAAAAAGACAAGTAGAGATAAATAGTGTTGAGGGGGCCCCGTGTTTCAGTTGTAATTTCCAACATTTATGTTCGTCTGAAGACGATATGAGTCAGTATAGTCCAGCCAAGTGTACATGGATAGCAGATTGGGTGCTCGCTAGTTTTAGCAGAACGTTGAATCATCAGCACCATATCGAACTATAATCAAGGCTTCGTGTACAGACTAGAAGCAGCCTGCGCATTGCAATAATGCTTGGATTAATTAGCCAAAATACATAACCCAATTACAATCTTGGGTGCTAGGTGTACGAACAAAAAACCTTCTGATCAAACACTATTTTAACTTAAATGTTACTGAGGTTTCTTGCTCAGATCAGTCTATGAAGAACGCTCTAATTCTGTCTTAAAGGCCAATGGACTTGTAACAAATCCAGACTCGATATCAGCAGTCCCATCCGCTTCCCAATTTATGTCTGAGCTAGAGAGATTTCCAATATTGAATTGCGTAAGACTTGAATCGCTACGGGGTATTTCGAACTTTGACATAATTCTAGCTTCACCTCCCGATAGCAGTTGTGGTCGTCCGTGGACAGGAATATCTGCGTAGTCGACATGTCCGTTACCCAGAGACTCACCATTAGCGAAAAGGGTATAATCGATTTTAGAGGTCGCCAATGTCTTATCAGTAGGATTATCAATTTTAAAAAATACATTAAGAGTAAGTAGGTTCGCTGTTTCCTCTTCTGGAGAAGGATTGACGATCTCAACTTTGTCGAGGTTGATCTTTACTGCATTAATATCCGCCGGAAGAGTGAGAGTCAAGATAAGCGGTGTAAAAATTATCCCTGCTGCTATGGCTGCTACAGCGCCAATAAGAATGGCTCTGCGTTTGGTTAGAAACATCCTGGCATTTATGCTAATCGAAAGCGCATTAAAATCCTTTCTAAGACAATACGAATAATAGTATTAACATCAATCTCTGTTTCGTAATGGCGTTGGCTGATGTCTTGGTTTTTTGGGTGCATTTGACCTGTGCATCAATATGGGTTGGTGGATCCTTGTTCTTGGGGATAGTTTTGGCACCCATGTTAGGAACGATTGCAGACTCGCCAGCAGATCGGCTTGCACTCATGCTGAGGATTGGAAGGAGATTCAATAGAATTGCATTACCATCATTCATAATACTGATAATAACCGGAATTTACAATTCTCGTGCTTTTATATTGCAGCCAAATGCGTTAATTGATTCAGAATATGGAATTATTTTGCTCATCAAGATCGTCTTTGTTATTGTTACGCTGATAATCTATGTTATCCATATTAGGTCTATAGACATTGAAACAGAAAACAGGATTAGGAATGGTGACTCCAATTCTTACATCCAGCCTGTAAGATCCAGAATTATTCTTCTAGGAAGAGTGATTGTAGGATTGTCGTTGATAATCTTGTTCCTCGGGGCATTGCTAAACAATAGCGGCGCCTTAATGATGTGACGAGTGAATTTTCATTTCGAGTGGAAAAATATTGTATCCAATCATCTGTTTAGCGGAGCAGAATAGATATTTACAAAAAGTAACAAATAATCTACCTTGAACATTAGGATCAACGGGTTTACTACAAAGGAACAATGATGGCAAGTAGGCCGTATGTTTCCCCTATTAGGTTCCTGATATTAAAGCTACCATTATAGGACGATTTTTAATGTTACCCAATAGCGAAGACCGGCATTTCCTGATCCTCTAAATCGGATGGCCAATCGGTGACATACACTTTTTATACGAACATGGCATATAAAATTTCGAGAGTGAATTGATAAGTACTAATGTTTTCTTGGAAAAATCTGATAGTACCTCCAAGGACAACACACACGATGCCGATTTTGAGGGTGATTTTCCTTATGATTTAATCTCTCGGCCTTATTACGTAGACTCTATCATCTTTAATCTGGACCAATCCTCTTCGAGTGATTTTGATTGTGAATAGCAGATTCAAATACGAAGAGTATTCGAATTGTTTCTAATGGTTTGATAGTGAACTAACGCAGGCATACTAGCTTTTGGGTGTAATGTCTGAAATAATTTGTTCAATCTTTTGCCGCAAAGCTTCCTTGACCTGGTTATTATCAATCATGTTCAATGGTTCCTTACATGTACTGCATTTGAAGAACTGCTCTACCGCCAAATCAAATTTGACATGTGAACAATCATTGTTCCCGCAATGGTAGAATTCTGAGGATTCTTCATATTCGAGTCTTTTTTGTAACCGATCAAGGATCTTTTTCTTCTGATTATCGATAAAATTATCTACCTGATCCCTTTTTGCTCTCCATCTATATACGAACCATCCCTTTTTCTCGTCTTTCACACGAATGCCCGTAATCAACGCTTTCCCAAACATATCATAAAGTACCTTTCGTATGATGTTAATTCTAAGACCAGTTGCACCTGCAATCTCCTCATCAGTTGCATCTTCTGAATGCAAGAGGGCACGGGCAACTTTTAGATATTCCTCACCTCCAATGAGGGCGGCAATTTTTACAAAAGAATCTTCATTATTGTCCTGTTGCATCTAGTCTATATCATCAATTTTTAGATATATAGTTACCGACAGACAAAAGAAACCAAATACCTAACATCAAGCTTCAAAATATTTCGAGATAGCTGGGCCTAGTTCTACCCAACAGTCGGGATATTCTCTCGAGATAGATGAAATTTACCATTTTCCGCCTGATCAAATTCTTACTAGACTCGAAATGATCTATCCTGGAACCACAATGCAAACCTGGTTCTTAAGCCAAACTAAAATGACCTTTGGTGAAAGCTTCTATTATATCTCTTCTGATTACTAGAGCGACCTTCTCCTTTTCCCCGGTACCGAGAGTTGCCGATCTCGCTGTTATATTTCCTCTGCCCATACTGATTTTCTCGCCTATCTCGATAACCATTAGAAGGCCTGTATGACCTACCTCTCGAGTAAGATGTGCGATTGTTCCTACCCTCATACACAGGGACTTCTATACCTAGTTCAAAATTCAGCTTGCGGATTGGCTGGTCTGTACGGTTGATAATTCTCTGAAAGTCTTCTACACGTTCCACAGAAACTAGGGATACGGCCTTGCCGGTGCCACCTGCTCGTGCTGTTCTTCCGATGCGGTGAAAATAAATCAATGGATCCTCTGGGACATCATAATTTACCACATGACTAACGGCAGGGATATCTATACCTCGAGCAGCTATGTCGGTAGCGACAAGAATCTCTTCCTTTGCCGTCTTGAATCTATACATAGCCACTTCTCGCTGCTTTTGTGACAAATCTCCATGTATAGAGATAGCCTTAAAGCCTGCATATTTTAAATCATTAGCCAATCTATGAGTTCGCTGTTTTGTAGCAGCAAATACGATCATCTGTTTCTTACTTTCATTTTTGATTAACTCGCAAAGATGCTTAAATTTCTGCCTTTCATGGGTAACTAGATATGACTGATCGATTGTATCGAGACTGATTTCTTCTTCGTTAAGTCGAACTTGTTTAGGATTAGTCATATATTCTTCCGCAAGGCGAATGATTTCAGGAGGCATTGTGGCGGAGAAGAGACAGGTTTGATGCTTTTCGCTTATATAGAAAAGAATGAACCTAATATCATCAATGAAACCCATATCTAACATTCTATCTGCCTCGTCAAGTACCACGTGACTTACCTTGTCCAGCTCGATGGTTCCTCTCTTCAAATGGTCGATGAGTCTGCCAGGTGTAGCAACGACTACTTGAGCTCCTCTCTCCAATCGTGATTGTTGTTGCCCGATACTTACCCCTCCAAAAATAGAAACTACCCGGATTGGGGTATACTTCGAATATTTTGTAATCTCATGGGTTACTTGAACCGCAAGTTCCCGCGTGGGTACCAATATCAAAAATTGTACCGGACCGTTACTTTTGAGACGCGATAGGACAGGCAAACTGAAAGCTGCCGTCTTACCCGTTCCAGTGTGTGCCTGACCAATTACATCATGCCCTTGCAAAATAAGTGGTATTGATGCTTCTTGAATAGGAAATGGCCTGGCGAAGCCTATTTCTTCCAATGCCCTAGTTAAAGGTGGACTTACCCCTAATTCTTCAAATGTAGAATTCAATCTTTCTTTTCACTAATATTCTCTGCACAAATGCACGGAAGAAATGATAAGTAGTATTCCTATACTTGACACATCTGCCGCTGCTTTTGACGATATATCTTAGAAAGCACAGAAATATAAGGGATACGGAAGCGATCCGGTTTGAATGAGAGATACCGAAATCAGCTGATCGACGAAGTGTTTGAACGTAATACAAGTTTTTTATATTCAGAGCCATTAATAATTATTCATGCTAAGCGAAACGCCCAGAAAGGACTATCATGACAAGAAACTTCGCGGATCAGGAGGTTACGTTCTTGCCAAAATAACGGAAGAAGAACAAAGAAAAGGTAACCTAGGAGGGCCGGAGCTTTTCCTAGCAGGTGTGGGAAGACTAGATGAAAATAGGCTCTTGAAACATTATTGCAACAAATGCGAAGAACAATTTGATGGTCCTCCGTCCATTGTGTACGATAACCCAAACGAGGATCTAGGGGAAGGGGTGATCTTAGAAGAGAAAGGTGAATACAAATGCAAAAAATGCAATAGCACGATTGCGCAGTACCGTAAATTTCGATCTCCTCAGAATGAAAAAATAGTACAAGACGATTCATCGTCTGACAAACACCAGGAGGTAAGTCAACAAATTTCCTCTACGAAGCCAGAGGACGCTGCTAGGGTTTCTGAACATCGTGAAATTGGCTCAATTCAGAAGGTACATAAAGCCCTAGTCACCGGTGATTTTCTCCCAATACACTCACTAATCGATATGCCAGCCTATGACTCAGAGGCCATGCTAATTGGAAATATAAAGGAAATCGGTCTTCGGAGACTAGAGAATGGAAGAGTCGATGTAAGTATCATGGTCAACAATCAATTAAGAGACAAAGAGGCCAAACCTTCTGAAATTCTATGGTCAAAGATCTCTAAAATTGGTGACATTGTGCTAATCAACGAGAATCGCTCCAATGTTGAGCCCTCCTCGCATGATGGATCCATGCTCGCGAAGTGTAAGGCATGTGGCTATACAAATGAAGAAGGTTCGATGTATTGTGAAGAGTGCGGATCAAAATTATGATACTGGTATCCATGTTTCTATTTGAAGAGATATTGGAGAAATCACTTTGATAGTTCACTAAATTTAGTAGTTCTTACTGAGGTTCAATTGTGGCTGGGGGCTTGCTTGAAACGGCATAGGTCACCCAAGTAACTCCTTCTACTTCATTACTGATTCGATTGCTAATTTTTTCGATGATAGCATGAGGTAATCGAACCCAATCAGCCGTCATTGCATCAACAGAATCGACGACCCTTATCATTGCAATGTGACCATAGAGTCTTCCATCGCCAATTACTCCTACCGCCTTATCATCTCCTACCGCCACATATGCTTGCCAAACTTTATCGTACCATCCTTCGGCCATTAATTCATCTTCTACTATCTTGCTAGATTCTCTGGCTATGCGAATTTTCGTATGATTTACCTCGCCTATAATTCTCACAGCCAAACCTGGCCCAGGGAATGGATGCCTCTTCAACAATTGTGCAGGGATGCCAAGGGCCGCGGCAAGCCTCTTTACTTCATCCTTGTAAAGTGTACTCAGTGGTTCAATAACCTTTAGATTAAGCCATTTAGGCAATCCTTTCACGTTGTGGTGGCTCTTGATAACTGATGCTGGGCCGTGGGACACCCCGCTTTCTATGATATCAGGATAGAGAGTTCCTTGTGCCAGCCATTGAAAAGGGGCGTGCTCAGATGCAACATCACTAAAAACTCGAGCAAATTCGTCACCTATTATCATTCTTTTTTCTTCCGGATCCGTTATTCCACTCAACCTTGTAATGAATCTCTCTGATGCGTTGATTACGATTAGCGGTATCTTTAGAACTTGCTCAAAAGAATGAGCTACCAACTCCTCTTCTCCAACTCTTAGCAGACCATGATTGACAAATACACATCGAACGTTATTTCCAATCGCTCTATGTAGCAAGACCGCTACGGTGGTCGAATCAATCCCTCCGCTAACTGCGCATAATACTCTATCTCCTCCTACCTTTTTCCTGATATCTGAGATCGTGTTTTCCAGGAAGTCTTCCATATTCCAGGTAGGAGTCGCCCCACTTATTCGAAATGAGAAATTCTTGAGAATCTCAGTTCCTCTATCAGTATGTAACACCTCTGGATGGAATTGTATTCCAAATAGCTTCTTGTTTCTATTAACGATCGCAGCTGACGAAGAGCTATCGGTATGAGCCAGAATTTCGAAATCCATTGGTATCAGTTCAGCATTGTCGCTGTGGCTCATCCAACATCTTATGTTACCATTTATGTTACTAAAAAGGTCGTCATGGTCATCAATTACAAGGTTCGAACTACCATACTCGCGAACGTTAGATTTTCTTATCCTTCCCCCAAATCTATCAACAATTAATTGGTGCCCATAACAAATACCCAATATAGGTATTCCAAGATCAAAAATACCGTAGTCAGGCCTAGGAGACCCTTCAGTATATATACTAGCTGGACCACCTGAGATAATTATTCCTTTAGGTTTGATTTTCCTAAGCAACCTCGCAGGGGTATCATGAGGCAACAATTCGCAGTACACATTTGCTTCCCTTACCCTCCTGCATATTAAATGGCTATACTGTGACCCAAAATCAAGTACTATAATTCTATCCATGATTTATCGCGAGCCTTTTTCAATCATACGGCTGAAGACCCATGCGCATGTGTTGAATATTTCATTGAGTCTCTCCTTATCCCTGTAGTTGTTGATCCTGATTTTACGTATTATATTGTTTTCATCTTCTTCTACAAGATAGGTTAGAGATTCTGACTCCTTAATCTGTAAATTGCGAGTTTTTTCTTCATCTTTAACCTTCATACCATCAAGAATTCTTCCTAGGAAAAAAGATCGAAACGGGGCTGTGTTAGTATTTAATAAGATATTGTCAGAAGGAACGATATCTACAAAATGAGTACTATACTCTGCTTTGGCGAGCAAGAGATTATCTCTCACTCTATGAAGTTCTTTAGTATCTGTAATTTGGGAACTTGATGGATCAGTGGCCGTTGGACTAGATTCGCTTCCTTTGTGTATTATGTCTGTTGTGGCCGCTTGATTATCAGGTTCTACAATATTTGATGCTATAGTTTGATTGGATCCCGGATGATTTGAAATACCGGTTTGTTTAGACGGAGAAAATTGATTCATTGGATTGGATTGGAGTGTATAAGGATCCTTCAGGATAGATGCTGCTTTGAAACTTCCTAACTTAAGCATGCTATCGACGAGGGTAAGAGTGGCACGTAGATTTTCAATCTCCTCATGCTTGTCAGAAATCAGCTTGACAAGCCATTCACGGATCTCAGCAGCTCGCTTGATTTCATCGTCAGAATAGCCAGATGACATTTCATTTTGCATTGACATGAAAGATATAAGAGCTTTTTCAGAGATCAAATGTCAATTCTTAGTTTCTACTTCTCGTTGCAGACGAAGCACCCTCACCAAAGTTAAACCGAGCTTGGAAGTTAAATTAAGGGCCGTTTTTGGTATTGCCCCCCGAGTATTATCGAGATGATCCACCTTGTTCTACGTCAAGATGGTTCAAGATAGCCAAATCCCCTAATGGGATTTACCGAAGTATCAAATAGCTCGGAACGCGTTCTACCTGCCAACATCACCAGTAATCTCCTTGCTACCTTCATCTTCGCTTTTTTTAATTCTGAATCCTGTACCCTAGTCTTTGAATACTTCCCTATCTCATTTCCAAGATCCATACTAACAAGTGTGATCTGACTTGCTCCCAATTCTTCAGCGAGAAAAACTGATCGATCTCCATCGGTGAATCCACCGAAATTGTACACATTATTCACAGGCATTACCTGGGTAGAGCCTATGATATGTCTGAGTTTGGGCACTAGCTTATTCATGGCTGGAATATTATCCCCATGGGCGTGGACTACCATTATTGCTCCTAGCTTATCGGCTTTCTTGAGAAATAATTGATTCCCATCCAAGTCTGTCACCACGACGTCCGGTTTGATTCTGTGTTCTAAAACTGCTTGAACTGCTCCATTAGCCACAATTTTCGTGCAATTTCGGTTTTTTCTGATATATGGAATGCTAGCTTCTAGGTTGACTCCCGCTCCTATTACCATGACCCTTTTTCCGTGAATCTTCTTTCTTAGCATCTTTAGGTCTAATGCCTTTCTACGTGTCAAATAAGATAGAACCTTAGCAGCTTCTTGGTCCTTCTCAGTACTATAGCCAAATTGTTCCCTGATTTCCTGATAATAAGGAAACCATTCGATAAACTCCACGGTTAAGGTTGTAAAGAAGTTACTAATAGGTTGTTTGCTAGTGGCCTAGAAAGTCTGACGTTAAAGATAGTCTCACCATTATCAACGGTTTGGCTCCATAACTATTGAAGACCGAATAATTTGTTTCCCCTGTAACAGTTATAACTTTCTAACACAGACTGTCTACTATTACTTTGACAATTGAAAAAATGAAGGTAACGCCTAGCTTTCCAGGCGATGAGATTGCATTTATTGAAGAATTCGAGAGCGGCAAGAACACATATGTCGACGATGGTAGTATTAGATCTAGCACGATTGGACGTAAGGTCTACGATTTGAAGAGACATATAGTAAGGATTGAGCAAAAAAATACTCCGAAGCTGCCAAAAATAGGAGATATTATTGTTGGATATATTGATATGCTCTTTGGCAGTATGATATCGGTGAGAATTTTGTATATTAATGATGTAAAATCGATTTCAGGATTTTCTGCCATTTCAAGTACAAGGGGTATATCGCTCCCAGGTGGGCAAGGCGGATGGTCGAGAGATAGAGGAGATCGTAGATCGAGAATCACATTCAGGGTAGGAGATATTATAAGAGGAAGAGTAGTGAGCCTCCTCAATTCAAATATTCACATCACTATCGCAGAGAAGGATTTTGGTGTAGTCTACACATTATGCTACAATTGTGGAGGAACCACAGTGAGAGTGAATAATGCAGTGAAATGTGTGGAATGCGGGACCTACGAGGAAAGAAAATTGACGTCAGACTATGGAAAAGACACCTTTAGTACTATTCACAATGGCAAGACGTTAAATGGTGGCAAATAAGGTCGCTTTTCAAGGTGAAAGAGGTGCATATAGCGAACTTGCGGTCTTTCGATTCTTTCCTAATTCTAAGCCAGTTCCGGTGCGATCATTTCAAGAAGTAATCGAGACGCTGTTATCGGGCCTGTCCGACTATGCAGTAGTACCTATCGAAAACTCAATCGAGGGAAGCGTAAATGAAGTATACGATTTGCTGTTACAGTCGAACCTGTACATTGTAGGTGAGACTTATCAAAGAATACACCACTGTCTTATCGCAATAAAGGGAAACGATCTACGTTCCATAAAGGAAGTCTATTCACACCCCCAGGCTCTGGCGCAGTGCAGACATTATCTAAATGAGAAGAAACTTGACTCCATACCTGTATATGATACCGCAGGCGCAGTGAAGATGGTCAAAGAAGGCCAAAATAAAAGGGCAGCTGCAATCGCTAGCAAGCGTGCCGCTGAAATTTATGAGATGGAGATTTTTGATATTGGAATAGAGGATCGGAAAAATAATTTTACTAGATTCTATATATTATCGAGAGATCCTGCAGATACGAAGCCATCAGGGAGTGATGGAACATCCATCATTTTCTCTGTCAAACATGAACCAGGATCGTTAGTGAATATCTTGTCTGAATTCGCAAGAAGAGAAATCAACCTTACTAAGATCGAATCACGTCCAACCAAAGAGACTCCATGGGAATACAATTTTTTTACAGACTTTGAGGGACATGTTCTTGACTCAAAAGTTAGCAATGTTTTAAAAGCCATAGAATCAAAGACAACCTTTGTAAAGGTTCTTGGCTCGTACAAGAAGGAAATGATTGATAGGTAACATTGCATATTCTCATCGAAGCCTCGCTCTCAAACCAAGCCCGAGTACTATAATGCCTGTTACTATCAGCATTAGCTGTCCTCCTAAAGCTATCTGACTACCTTTTGTGAAAGCACTACCAGCTATGTCCAAATCAGAGCTCCCCAGGTTCTCTATGGATATCATGTACTGCCCATCCTTCTGAGCTGTAAAGTTATACTGAAAGTTAGAAGTATTAGTTACCGACCTAATTACTTCGTTTTCAGGATCCACAATCTCAATGCTTGAATTAGATCCTGTGACAGATAACACTACAGGATTGCCCGCATTCATGTTAGGAGTTAATGTGTCAGCCTGGCCTGCTTCAACTGTTCCATTAAGAGATACTGAAATAGGGGTTAGTGTATAGAGTGCCGATGCCGAGCCGATGACAATGAATGAAATTCCTGCGCCAAGCAAGATATAGAAGATTCTTGACTTAGATGCAAACAAACCTGTCATGTACCATGTGGAGTGGAGAGGGGCTATAAATAGATCGTTCTGAATTCTTGCAACATTGTTGTTGTCCCAGGCCCTCGATCTCGTCGGATCCAAAGCTATTAAGATCTGGTGATGGCAACTTCAATGTCTTCAGGCTATAAGTGAAAATACGTATTGTTAGTTGTGATGCTCACAATCCCACGTTATGTTGTATTCATTCTATTCTAGAAACATCACTCTGCCATAAGGATGGAAGATAAAACTTATGCATTTTCTGACAATAAGCTTTGGCACCATGGAGTAGTAACAATCTGAGAGCGAAGATAGCCATAGATATTGGTTTACCTAGAAATGGAACAAATTACCGCATATTTTAGTTGCTTCCTATCCTTTCATCAGAATCACCGAGTGTTTTCTGAATTTCGTTCTGTGTTTCCTTAATATGGCTACTATAGTCTAGTAGCCTTCGTATGCGAATAGCACGATTTGTTCCAAGTCCGGCTAACATTGATAGCTCTGCCACTGATGCGGTTAGCGTTCTGATTGGGGTTCCAAATTTTTTTAACATACGAACAGCCGTTTTGTCACCCACACCTGGCAATGAAGATAGAATTGATAACTGCTGTACGTAAATAGGATTTTGCTTACGAATTCTTCTAAGTAGTGGACCATCGGTTGATCCCTCCCTCCGAACCTGATTTGCGATCATCATGAGTATTCGAGATGTGTATTCAGGGGTAGGAGTCGGTATTATCGGAATCCGAAATTCAAGTGCAACCCGTGCTAACGCGTCAAGAATTAAAGGCATTTGTTCAGTGTATGAATCACGGTAATTACCATCTAACGTTTGAGAATAATTTTCTTGTCGTCCTAGTAGTGTGTTGCCTTCAATCACAATTAATGGTCTGTGATAATATCGGACCAAATCGTTACACTGTAGGAACAATCTCCCGTCATAAATGGAACTTACTAGATCCGAAATAGTTTTCCTTTCAATGGCAGTCTGAGAAGATACAATGTAATCTCCCACCGTTAGAAGGGAAAATTCTATTGAGGCTCCAAGGCCATCAAGCAGCTCAGGAATCCGACTGCCTTTCTCTCTTTCATCAATTACGATCCTAGTTCCCACAATAAACTATTGGATATTTCTCGTTAATGTTTCTAACTGGGCCAAATGAATCTCACTTGACCAATCTCTCATTAACATAGTCAGAGCAGTGGTTAAGCTAGCATAAGTGACCTATATCATATACTTTACGTGGGTATCCCATTCCTAT
>JAATVR010000350.1 GCA_014523665.1 Nitrososphaerales archaeon TH526 | reverse complement strand
TATTGTGGGCTCTGAGCAGATGAATTGGTGCCTCCTACTATCCCAGGTCCCCCAGCGGGACCTAAATTCCCTTGTGCACCTCTTATCATTTGATTAATCTTGTTTTCTACTTCTTTCAGGTTTTCCTTCACCCTTGTTTCCTGTTTTGAAAGCACCATCAAACGAGTCTTTGCTAGCTCTTTCTTTTCTTCTAGTTCTTTGCTTATATCCTCTTTCTTAGCTCTAATTAGTAATGGGCCGGCGCTCTTGTAAACAGTGTCTTCTGGACTTGCCTTACCAAGGTCCTCTAATGCTCTATCTATCTCCACGGACTCCAATTCGACCTGCTGCTTTTGCATCATAATGGCTTGCAAGTTTTGTTGGAGCTGTTGAAAGCGTGAAACTTGTTCTTTCAGCCAAGGTGGAAGTTCTTGTTCACTCATTTATATGGAAGGGTTTAACAAACACCAACATAAAATCATAACGCTAAATATCTGATAAAGTGTCAACACATAAACAAATGAGCCTAAGATACGAATTTAGACTTGCACGCAGAGAATGAACATCATTCGCTTCCATTCGGATTGTCATCATGTGGTCTTCGAGAAAAATTTGTGACATAGATGAACTATCTTTTGAAAAGTATTTTGTATCCGGGCTAAGTGCAGAGTATGTGGCCTCTGCGATGTGTCCAGCCCGTTCATTGTCTTGGTGGAATGAGAATCTGATCACCGATCTACATTGCTTGTGTGCTAATATCATAAGCTCCCGAGGCCACTTTAAAATGACATTTTGGACAATGCCATATCCCAACTGCAATCCGAGAAAATCTCTTGGAGCCACAAGATGGGCATTTTCTGTGCTTCTTAAGGATTCTATACACAGCTCCATATCGCTTTCGAACAGTCGCTCCAAATTTGACACCTAATCCCTTAAGCGATGTTGATTTACGCTTCCTTCTAGTGACCATTGTTAGTAATCTCTTTAATTTTGGTTCGAACTTCCTCTCCTTTAATTCTTGCTATTTCTGCCGCTCTTTTAATCTGGTCAATCGTAAATGAGCCTGTGGATCCCTTCTGGAGGGCTGCAAATTTACCTTCGGAATTGGTAGTAATTGTTATCCTCGCGTCCATACAGGCTTCTTCTTCAGCAGTGGGGTCGAGTATTACCGAATCTCCCATTTTAACGGCGGTTATGGAAATGGGGATAGTTGTAAGTGGAGGATCCATTATCTTTCCAGTGTTTACCACTGCTTCGTCCTCTTGCACCTCAAACACCGGTAGTTTGCTAGACATTAGCGCGGAAACAACGGCGTATGATGATGCATCGAAGAGATTGCCATCGTAATTTATGATACTGCAATCAACGAATATGGTATAAACAACCTTTCCTGGAATTAGTGCTAACTTATCAAGATCAACCATTTCAGATTCTCTTACTCCTCGATCAACAACTCTGGCCAATTCAATAGTCTCCTCATCTGGAGGTCCTGGTTCGACGTACGGTGATGCTGTCGGGAGGACCTCTGCTGACAAAATTAGTGCACCCTTGTTCTCCAATCCTTCAAATGGTTCTCCTGTTTCCACTTTAACCCCGGCAACAACCTCCGAATTCCCTAGCCTTACTCTTGATGAACCGTTTGCCTTGCCGATAATGCCCAGCTCTATCTCTAGTGGTCTCATTTCATCAAGGTCTCTTCCGTCGAGCCTCTTAGATCTCAAGATCGCTTCTCGCATCTGTTGCCTTCTAAGATGTTCGACTATTATTGTTGAACGTCTTGATGAACTCAAGACTCCTCTTTCAACTCCGGTTCGTCTCCAAAGTACTTCTGAATTAGTGCTTTTCTTTGAATTTCATATATCATTTTACAACCCTGTAACGCCTTGTCCAGACACTCATTAAACTCTTCCTGGTTCAAAATGCCGTCTAGCTGCAGAAGAGTGACTCGTTCGAGATGCGGCATGTACGCCAATGGCATATCCGCACTCCCTTCCTTATCCTCTACATCATTAATGTCTAGAACGATTTTCCCATCAACTTTTCCAGCTGCGCATGCAGGAACAATATCGCGCATGTTGATGCCTGCATCTGCCAAAGCAACTGACGCGGCAGTAATACCAGCACACCTGGAACCTCCATCTGCTTGCAAAACCTCAACAAATACATCGATTGCGGCCCTTGGATAATCCTCGAGCATCACCGCTGGTTCTAATGCTTCTCTCATTACTTTCGAAATTTCAACTTCCCTTCTTGAGGGGGCGGGATTCTTACGGGTATCAGTTGAGAATGGTGACATGTGATATCTACACCTTAATACACATCTATCAGGTTGTGCCATGTGCTTTGGATGGACTTCTCTGGGACCATAGACAGCCGCAATGATTCTGTTTTTCCCAAATTCTATATAGGCAGATCCATCCGCATTTTTCAATATTCCCACTCGTATCTTGACATTGCGCAACTCGTCCATCGTTCGCCCATCAGTTCTATGCCCTTGTTCGTCTATTAGGCTCCTTGTTTGGACCATTATTCTTTGTCACCTTTTCCCAATTCCTCTGGCACCTGTTCCTCTGTTTCGGGAATAGTGGCAGGTCTGATTCCGTCTGATTTTTGGCTTTCTGGCGAGGTCACCTCCAAAAGGGTTTCACTAGTTTGAGGTTCAGGAACGTTCAGGAGCGTCTTAATCCGTTGAGTGAGATTTGATGTATGTGCTTCCTCCTCCACCATCCGAATTGCTCCTATAGCGAGTTGAGTACCTTCAGCGTTTCTGCCGGTAACCACGACTACACCATTCTGCCCTATCAAAATTCTCGTCTGGGTTGCTTGTTCTATTGTCTGTATCATAGAACCTCGTTTTCCAATTAATCGAGGAACACGAGTAGCAGAGATTTTCAAAAATTCGCCTCGTGGAATCTTTCCAAGATCCTTATCCTGAACTGTCAGCATAGGATCTCGTGTCCTGTCAAACGCCATAATTCTCGCAGTAACTAGATCGCCAATTGCAAGTTGCTTATTCATGTCATCGCGGGCTGGTGAAAAGTCCCTTCCAAAAACATCTTGAGCGGGCAAATGCGCAGGAAAACACGAGCTTATGTCGACCTGCCAAGATAAAGAAGAATGATCTATAATTTTGCCAATCACTATATCATTCACGCGAGGAATATATACTCCAGACAAAGGAATTACCTTGATCCCATCTCTTGTAGCTTCTGCTATACCAATTCTAGTTGCAAAAATGGAATTTCCGGATTTAGTCACATTCGAGAGAGGACGGAAATTACCATCAATTATTCTATCCCCAGGAACTACGTATTTTCTCTTAATTTCTTGCATAGCCTATCAATATCTCCCCCAATCCATCATATTGTTTTTAGTACAAGTATTTGTCATTTCTTTCTCGCATTTGGAAAACATGATGGGATTTATATTTTAAGTGAATTTCAGTTAGAGATCTTCTCTAATTTGAGCTGTTCCTCTAGTCGCCGATCCAATCTTTTCGATGATCCTACCTTTCATGCCTGCATTGACTTCTAACGTGACACGAACTGAACCGTCAGAGAGCCATTCATCACTCTTAAAATTTCCTATACTCTTTAGCGCACTATATCCTTGAGCTGAGTGATTTGGTGGTACAGTTATCGTCAGTTTCAAGATTTCGGATTTTAAAGGAAGGACCTTTCTTAGAGCATCGATGATTGATTTTGCCTGTTCCTCTGCCTTCTTGAAGGGATCTACGCTAATTCTCACATCCTCCATAGCACTTTGAATTCTCAAAGGTGGATGCGGAAGATGCGTCTTAGGGTCAACAAAACTCTTGCTAATGTAATCGATAATCTGTCTTTTCTTTTCTTCTACCATTTTTCGCCTCTGCTCCGTAGTTAAACTCAGTTCACCATTCAAGAGGATCTGTCGAGCAACCTCCCCCGAGTCATTTGTCTTAAAATATTTAGAAAGCTTATCACTGGAAGCTCTTGATCCTTTGTTTGCATCTGAATATACCTCATCAGATATCAAAACATTGCTCAAATCACTTCTCTTGCCTAATCTATATTCCAGGGCAAGATCAGGTTTAACTAAGATTTCAAATCTATTACCTTCAATCACCAACTTTACGACAGTCATCTTGGATTCAGTCATGTGTCTATCCTTGACTCTTAGACCACTTGGAAGCAATATATGTATAGTGCAGTAATGTGGTGCTTTCGGAAAATAGTAGATTGAAACATTATCAAGAACAAGGCGTATGGCCTAAAGCATTGGAGATACGTTGTAAGACGGAACAATAGTTATTGAGTGAATGGTCGACTGCTCTGTAGTGGTGGTCGATCTTTGGTGTATATGTTCCCATTGGAGTGCCTCAGAGGAATCACATTGAACCAAAATCACGCAGGGTCAGTTGTCCATAACAGGGAATCATATGGCTGTGAATAAGGTCTATGATGGACGACGTAGACGAATGCGTGAATCTCGTACTAATCGCGGCGATAACAGCAGATTTGCGTTCACCTGCTCTTGGGTTGCCATTTAAAATTAAGCACTTCTTATTTTGTCCTTATCATTCAGGGTCCATTTTCGAATGTGTATTTGGGGTAGGTATTTTCGCCCTTTCATGGTGCAGTACAATCGAGAATCGAGATACCACCTAGTGGTCCATCATTATAATGCTGGAAATTATGGGTCTTCGATCATGCTGTGCTCTTCAGATACCGCAAATAGATAACTCAAATTGCTTCCTAGACACAAGATATGAGCTAAAGCAGACTATGGCCCACTAGTTATACATACTAGCACGAAGTTGGTGCACAAAAAAAGTAAAAGAAAAAGAAATTGGAGAAATCTCTTATTCCGTTACGTATGCTCTCTCTCCATGCTGCGATAGATCCAGACCGACTTCTTCTTCCTTCGGTGTAACTCGTATTCCGCCAGGCCAGACAAGATCCATCACCTTAATTATAAGTGCCGTGATGCCAACCGCCCATGCTAGGGCTGCAAATGCACCTATAGCATTGTTTAACAATTGAACTGGATTCCCAAATGCAAGACCATCAGCTATTGGAGTGTATATAGTCTGGGCGAAGATTCCTGTTAAGAGTGCTCCTGCTAGACCACCCATGCCATGAACAGCCCATGTGTCAAGTGCATCATCCCACTTTCTCCTGTTCTTGAATACTACTGCTGCGTAGCAAACAACCGATGCTGCGATGCCTATTATGATCGCCGCCATTGGCCCTACATAACCTGAAGCTGGAGTAATTGCTACTAGTCCAGCGACGGCCCCTGACGCTGCTCCAACCGTTGACGGTCTGCCCGTATGCGCCCAAGAAATTAACATCCACGTTAAAGCGGCAACCCCCGTTGCAATCTGAGTTGCAACGAATGCACTGGTTGCACTTGTTGACGCCGCACCAGCTGAGCCGGCATTAAACCCGAACCAACCAAACCACAGTAGAGCTGCACCCAGCACTATTAGAGGAATGTTGTGTGGTTCCATTGGAACCTTTCCATATCCCAATCGTCGGCCGAGCATTATTGCAATGACTAATCCTGCCCAACCAGAAGTAATGTGGATTACGGTACCCCCTGCAAAGTCAAGCGATGGCAGTGCTCCAGTCCAACCTACTGCTGTGCCTCCTGAACCAAGAGACCATGTCCAATGGGCGGCAAAATCATAGACAAAAGTAGCCCAAATAACTACAAATACTACGAAAGCACTCCACTTCATTCTTTCAGCCAGGGCCGCAACAATAAGAGCCGGTGTGATTATGGCGAACATCATTTGAAAGATCATGAAAGTCGCGTGAGGTATCGTTATAGCATACACGTCTGAAGGGACATTATGAAATACGTAGTTTAATCCAGCCCAGTCAAAGTTCCCTATAAATCCATGACCTGTCGAGTCCGGACCAAATGCAAGGGAGTATCCCCAGAGGACCCATTGAATCGTCACTAGTCCTACAGCCATGAAAACCATATGAATAGTACTTACAGCGTTTTTGTGTCGCGCCAGACCACCATAGAACATGGCCAATCCTGCGGGTGTCATAACTAGGACTAGAGCAGATGCAGTAAGCATCCAGGCATTATCTCCCGAGTTTATTTCACATGGTATCAGATATCCATCTTCATCAAGTAAATATTCACCAGTGGTTTCGTTTTTCTGAAAACAGCCAAATTGAATCCCTGATTGATTTGCTGTGTACTGCTGTGCAGATGCATTATTTACCGCGCCCATAGAGACCATTACGCCCAAAATTGCAAGAACTGGAAAGATAGCCAACAGTCGTGACTTTTGCATTATACTGCATTCCACCTAGCAGGAACTATAAAAAACATAACTAGCTTTCTGCATACACCATAGTTATAATAATAATGTTTGAAAACTTCATTATTAACTGAATATTACTTTTTTATGATATTAGTTCTGATCAAGACCCGGACACAAGTTATTTGCCGATTTCAGTTGACGATATATGTGAATGTTTTATTGAGACGGCAAAAGATACTCACAAAGGACAAAACTATGACAAAAAAATGGCAGGTCATATTTGATAATTCATTAACTCGAGAATCCTTTTTAGCTACCTCAATTTCCAACCGATCAAAGGGATAGTTAAAATCCAAGTCACAATTATTTTATTGACAGGTAAGATTAAAGCTCACCACACGGGCATTTCTCTTAGCTGTTCAACCAAATTATCTATCATCGAGTAAAGTTTAAAACGTAATGGAAAGATAAAGTGTATCGTGATCCTAAATTATTCCCTACAAACCAGCATCATCGTAATGATCCTTTTGCCCGTCTTCACTTTTTTACTGTTCGAGCCATTGCATTTGGTCAATGCAACAAACACTGGTACCTCCGAAGACATACCCGCTGGAGCTAATGATCCAACATTACCTCCAAGTTCCACGCCTGATATGTCTAACACAACTTCTGAAGACATACCCGCTGGAGCTAATGATCCAACATTACCTCCAAGTTCCACGCCTGATATGTCTAACACAACTTCTGAAGACATACCCGCTGGAGCTAATGATCCAACCGTGCTGTTACCGAATTCATAAACAAACTTGTTTCATTTTCGAGCTCATTATATTTAATATAAAAATACGCGTTTGAGATGGGTTATTTTTTCGGTAGATTTTTAATAGCCTCTGGTTCACAATGAAAAGTTGGTTCAGGCTCCTTCTCTAGATGTCATGAGTAAAACTAATGAACGCGTTGTATTGAGGTTTAACAATGTTCCTAGGCAATATGTTAATGCAATAAGAAGGATTGCAATAAGTGAGGTTCCTACATTAGCGATTGATGATGTGGTTATGATGGAAAACTCATCGGTGATGCACGACGAAGCAATCGCGCATAGATTAGGATTAATTCCGCTCCGTACGGATCTGAATAGATTTGTCCTGCCACAAGATTGTGATTGCAACAATTCTCTCGGTTGCTCAAAATGTAGAGTATTGCTAGTATTAGATTCAGAAGCTAATGACAAAACTAAGCTTGTAACTTCGGGAGAACTGGTTTCTGAGGACGATGTGGTTAAGCCAGTGAGCAGTGGTATTCCAATCATTATTTTGGCACCTTCTCAAAAATTGAAGTTTGAAGCTTATGCCAGACTCGGATTGGGTAGCAATCACGCTAAGTGGCAGCCGACTACATGTTCCACAGTTACGGATGGAACAGAGCAAAATCAATCAATATTGACTGTCGAAACTACAGGGGCGCTTACTGCTGAAGAGACAATTGATGCTGCTATCAAGAGGTTGAATTCGAAGGTAAAAACTTTTAACGATACTATCACATCGTTGCAGGACCCCGAAAAAACTTAGGTGAGTACATTTATTTGGGGATTCAAAAGCTAACATTCCAAGACAAATCATGTTAACCGACGGTGTTATTGCGGACACAATATGGGCGCTTAGAATGGCATCCAAAAAGACAAAGGCACCCCTCTGGAAAGACGTAGAACGCAGGCTCCTTAATTCGAGAGCTAATAGACGAGAAGTAAATGTGGATAAGTTATCCAAGTTTACGAATGAAGGAGACGTTATTATTGTTCCGGGTAAAATACTCGGTGCCGGAAATTTGGGTCATTCAATTATAGTATATGCATATTCAGTCTCGAAAATAGCTTCGCGGAAGATAAATGAGGCCGGTGGTCAGATCATCGCACTTCCTGACCTTATTCAACGATTTCCTAATGGATCGGGAGTGAAGATAATTGGATAAAAAGCAGCAGCCACCGTCAACTATTATTGTTGATATAGCAAATTGCATTGCGGGTAGAACTTGTTCTCGTATTTCTAAGCTTTTGTTGGAGGGTAACAAAGTATCGATCATAAATGCAGAAAAAGCCATGATTTCTGGAAACAGGTACAAGACCATTGAGAGCTATAAGGAGAATCTAGAGATAAGCTCTGTGACTAACCCTATTCATGGTCCGTTTCACCCTCGTAGGCCCGACACAATATTGACTAAGATGGTGAGGGGGATGATCCCTAAACGCAAGACAAGCGGCATCGAGGCATTCAAACAATTGAGAGTTTATATCGGCGTGCCTGAAAAATTAAGCCGCGAAGCGCCAAAAATATTTGAAGATTGTAGAATAAGAAAACCTGAGTCTTATTATATTACTGTTGGAGACGTTGCCAAACAAATTGGATGGAAGGGTGAATACAACGTATGAACAAAGTGGATCTGTATCCAGGACAACGTAAGACAAGTAGAGCCACTGCCACCATTTCAAAGGGCAACGGCAAAGTCAGAATAAACAATATTCCTGCAGAAGTCATAGAACCTGAAGTGGCAAGGGAAGTAGTGTTGGTCCCAATCCATTTGATCGGAGAATTAAGAAATAAGATAGATCTTAGCGTAAAGGTACACGGAGGTGGATTCATGGGACAGGCGTTCGCCAGCGCAGTTGCCATTTCTAGGGCTCTAACAGGGGAAGGAAAGGGAGGAAAGGACCCTAAAGATCATCCTCTGTCAAAGAGCATTCGTGAAGAGATAAGGAGGAAAATAACAGAATATGATCGACACTTTTTAGCAGGCGATCCTCGGCAGACTGAGTCAAAGAAATTCGGTGGTCCCAGTGCCAGACGTAGGAAACAAAAGTCATACAGGTGATCTAGATTCACGTTCCTTGCATGTTAAACAAATAGGATACACACATACTCATTTGTCTTCAAGGAAGTGATGACGGAGACTTTCTTCACTGATTACAGTGATAGTCTTTCTAGTCTACTCATGTATTTCTATTCGATTGCTTTGTTAGATTCCTACGATCAGGAGTGAGATAATATTCAGCGAGTTTCTTTTCGTAACAATCCCCGCAAAGATAGCCGTCTCCTGCCAGATTCCACTGAGCCATCGGTTTGAATCGAAGGGCTACAGCATTCTTGCACCAAATACACTCAGCTACATTCTTGGTCAACTTGGTATTTAGGTTTCTTGGATTACAGACCAAATTAAAAGTTACTTCTTGAGATGAACATGATCTGACAAGCCGTCACGGTCGGGATGGTCAAAGATACCGTGACTAGATCCGCGGTTGGTAATCTAGATACAATGTGCGTAGGTGTCTAACGAAACTTGGTATCAAGGATTTAATATGGGTCAGTAATTAATGAACCTGCCAAGATGGGATCAGTGGGAAAAGTAGCCTTTGTAGCTATACTTGGTTTGGGTGCGATAACGGGAGTTTTAGTTTATTATATATTTGGTAATGCAGCTCCAGCGCCCGGAGTAATAGAATCAATTTATCGTCAAAATTTGCCCGCAACTGATGGAGCTACGCAAGATACTTCTCAATCTTCTTCTGAAGGAGCCAACTCTACGTCAGCCAACTCTACGTCAGCCGCACCAGTTGCACCTCCTTCAGCCGCTTCGGGCAATCAGACCAACCAAACCAGCTCTGCGGCAGGACCTTCAGTGACTCTCAATATACTAGAAGGTGCATCAGTGCAAGGAAATCCAGCGTATGATCCCGATCCATTATCAGTCACTGCGGGAGATGTGGTGGAAGTATCAAATCAAGACACAGTACCTCATACCGCCACAAGTGGCTCTGGACCGGAAGATCCTGAATCGGGAAGCCAGTTTGACACAAGTATCATCGATGCAGGCGCAACAGCTCAGATAGATACTGCCAGTCTTGCAGCTGGAGATCATCCATTCTACTGTTCAGTCCATCCTTACATGCTAGGTAGTATGACGGTCAAATAGCTGCTAGCTTAGACGCTGTTATGTTGTAAGCAGAATAGCAATTATCCACACATTCGAGTGTTAGTTAGGTAATCTGC
>JAATVR010000349.1 GCA_014523665.1 Nitrososphaerales archaeon TH526 | reverse complement strand
ATCGTGAAAACTTCATAGTATCCCATAAAACCAGCGTAAATCTCAGTTAGTCTGCACTCTCAATAAAGCTGCTATAACACTATCTCGCTCTATTGAAACGGGTTAATCCAAAACTATAGATATAGATTGACCTGTCGGTTTTGGTTTTCCCCTGATAAAGAGTGTATTTCATCTGTCGAACCAGACTGACACGCCAATTTATTGCCAAAACTATCGGTGTCCTCCAAGACCTTAATGCATGCAGTGTATGTGCTTCCTGGCTTTATAGCGTCTTTAGGAATTAGCATGCCAAACTGAATTACGCCATTTCCGTCATCGTGGGGATCCAACAAGGATATCGGATCAAAGGTGTTGGCATAAGTTTTGCCATCGATAGTAACTAATATCTGCGCAATTTTGGTAGAGTAGTCTATTCCTTTAATCTTAAATGAAACTTTGTCGTCGCTAGATTGTTGTGGTGAGGTACCTTGGTTTATGACAGGTAGATTTTCTAAAGTTGAATGGTTGGTGCTTGAATCCTGAGCCTTAGCAGGAACAAGGTCAAAAAGGCTGACCGTACTGACCAAATACACGGTGCAAATAGTTATTGCCACTAGAATTGAATAGACCCTGTTCATAGATTATTACGGAAGGTTTAGCTCATGTAGTATCTATAGGTAATGAAGGATTCATATTGGAGATTTAGACATAAGAATACACAGTCTAGAAACTAATTCTATTTTGATTCATATTTCTTAGTTTCTAATATTCAAACGAAATTACTAATTCCTTATCACTTAACTGAGCGGCTTTGAGTTTCATTCCTAATGTAATGGCAGGCAATGGAATGACATTTACGACATAACCTATTTTGGTAGCTACTTTGATAGTAATTCGGTCTGAGATACGTTCAACCAAAAAGTCTGCGTTCCTTGTAAAAGGAACCTTTAGTTTCAAAGTGAGGCCAGAACCGTCACTTTTGAATTCAAAAACCCTTTCACGATAAAAAACTTGACTTGGATCTTGGTCCCCAAACAGGATTTCGGCATTTTGCTTAAGCATTTCTATTCCTCTTAATTCTTCATTATAAAGAGGGACTTCCTTAACTGGCAATGGGTAGAAGTTAGATTTAGCTTCTGTCACTCTAGCATGTTGAAGAGCCACCCAGTTAGCCAAGAAACTATCCTTACTGCGAATTTGAGGCATGATCTTGTTGATTATGATCAGGTCTACATTAATACCATATAGATTGGCTGACATTAAGGTCCTTTTTGCATTTTCCATGCTAAAGCTGTCAGCATTTGCTACTAACCTGAGACTAGTTACGTTTGGGTCAAAAATTAACTTTGAAAGCTCCTCCAATTTGTGAAGCAAATCTGCTTCAGTCTTCATCAAGTCACTTGAGAGAGCTGGGCCTGAAAAGTACGGCTGGAATATTCGACCGAAGCCACTAACAAGGCCTGCAAGACCTGAGAGCCTCATGCTTAGGCTTCCTACCAGTTTTGGAAAATATAGAAATCGCAATGCCTCACCCGATGCGGGCATGTCAAGAATTATCACATCATATTCTCCGGATCTTACAGCCTCTTCAATTTTCAGCAAGCAGAGTAATTGAGTCATTCCGGGCAACATGGCTAACTCATACGAAATAGTATCATCAATGCCTTTGGCCTGGAAATAGGACGCAAAGTAAGAAAATATTGTCTTAAAATGCGAATCCATCTCTGCGACTGGGTCTACTTGAGCTGCGTACAAGTCAGTGGAAATACTTGTGGGTGTTCCTCCTATCTCGCCTCCCATCATCAATGCATCACCCAAAGTATGAGCAGGGTCGGCGGAAACTAGAAGTGTTCTAGATTTCAGGCTGGACAACTTTAACGCAGTTGAACAGGCACTTACTGTTTTTCCAGTCCCGCCTTTACCAGTATAGATGATAAGTCGCATTACATCGCCTAATAAGCTGCCGTATTAAGACTTATGGACTATAATCGATGAGTTCATTTTTTTATATTTTCTTTAGCTGATTTGAAGCTGTTTGCTATGTATTCAATATCTTGTGCAGAAAGTAGCGGGTGCACAGGCAGGGAAAGCACGTGTTTGCTTGCCCATTCTGTAGTCTTCAAATTATTGGGGATTTCTTGGATCTGGTTCGAGAGTCGGGATTGTACAAGTTCATTGTAATACGGAGTCAGATGAACAGGGGGATCGTAATATACAGCTACCCCAATCTTTGCGGCGTTTGTCATCTTATCCTTTATTAGATCTCGGTCATCACCATAGTTTGGCTGACCCGATTTGCTAATTCTGTCTTCGCTCTGTTGACTGTCAATTGCAACCGTATAAAGATACCAATTAAATTTCTTGTGACCATCCTCCGGTTCGGTCGGCGTTGTGAAACCGTCAGCGTCAGAATGCGTAAGCATGTCGTTTAACAGGTTTGCATTGCTCCTTCTTCTTTCTAACATTTCGTTAAGTTTTTTCATCTGGCCCTTTGCTATCGCAGCGCTTATTTCAGGGAGTCGTAAATTGAGGCCAAATATCCTGGTGTCATAACCTTCTACCATTCCATGATTGCGTATCATTCTTAATCGATCAGCTAGCAGATCGTCATCCGTCGTGATTGCACCACCTTCTCCTGATGTGAGCACTTTACTGGCATACATACTGAAACAACCCATTGAACCTATCGTTCCTGTCTGTCTTTTTCTGTATTCAGAACCCAACGATTGGCATGCGTCCTCTATTACTTCGATTGAATTACTCTTAGCTAACTCAAATATTTCATCCATATCTGCCGGGTGGCCATAAAGGTGAACCGGCATAATAGCTCTAGTACTATTCGTAATCTTAGTAGCAAGATCTCCAATATCGATAGTATAGTCCACCTTGTTTATGTCAACAAATACTGGTGTACCTCCCGCAGCGACTACAGAATTAGCTGAAGCAACAAATGTAAAGGAAGGCAAAAGTACTTCGTCGCCTTCTTTCAGTTCTAATGCTAACAACGCAGCTAGTAGAGCAGAAGTTCCAGAATTCACTGCAATCACATGCTTAATGTTTAAATAGCTCCTAAGAAGAGATTCGAATTCCTGAACTTTCTTTCCCCCTTTCAATGCAGGAGATGTAAGAATGCCTTCGTCTAGCACCATTAATATTTCCTTTTTTTCCTCATCACTAAGCCAAGGTCTGTTTATGGAAATCATTTTAGAGTTAGATCTGCGAGAAGACCTAATTAAGGATATCAAATCCACTGACCTTGATACAAACTTCACTTAAAATCATGTTTTTAAAATAAGAACACGCTAGGATATTGCCATGCAGGCACATTCTAAATTTTAGTGAAGGATTCCCTTAAGGTGGTTTTAGGAACGAGAAATATCAATTGCTTATTGTTTGAAGTATAAACTGTAAACCAAAAAGTTAATACAGTTTCAAATGTAGATTACGTGTGTGACTTTGTTGAAAGCAAAGTGTCCGAAGTGTAGGAATGAAGCAGCAGTCGATGAAGATATGACAAAGGTTGGCTGTAGTCACTGTGGGTTTACCTCTTCTTATGATTCGTACTTGGAGACTATGAAAGGGATAGCTCAGAATATGTCAGATGATTATCAGGCAAATCTGAGCAAGAGTGGATTCTAGCCGCCGGATAACTGCATACTACATCTGGTCTTGATTAGGCCAGTCGAAAGACTTGAGTGGGGGGCTCGTATCACCTAGAATGGATTAGAAAAACTATCCAAAAGTTAATTAAAGCCCCAACTGCTGCATAATCAAAGTAGTAGTGTATTGGCACAATTCAAGGTTGTCATCTCAGATAGCACCGGAAAAAGTATTAGTCAAGAATTGAAGGACAAGGTAGCAAATCCTCTTCTTGGGCTGAAAATAGGTGATGTTATTGATTCAAATGTTGTTGGTATTAATGGTAAAATGCAGATTACTGGCGGCAGTGACAAATCAGGTACACCAATGAGGCCTGATCTTCATGGGGGAGTAAAAAAGTATATCTTGCTTGCGAGAGGAGTAGGGATGCGTAATCGTAATCCTGGCGTTAGAATAAGAAAACTAATTAGAGGCAATATGGTTACTGAAGAAATATATCAGCTGAACTGTAAGCTACTTGAGGGAAAGTTGCCTGAAAAATCAGCTGAACAGTCTATTGAAGAAGAACCCAAATCTTGATACCCTAGACTTTTTCGGTAACAAGATTATATCGCTAATTTTAAGTCGTCCATCAAATCGTCAAATGCAGGTAGTACATTTACATTACTTAGAAATCCGATTAGCCGATAGGATGACAAGATGTCCTATATTAGAACCCTTTAGTGTATCCTAGATTAAGGTCAAAAGTCTTCCGTTGATCAAAATAGCATGTGATTACCTTAATATTCCCAGTGAATTCACGATGATCATTGCATTGGAAAGAGAGTCTGCCTGACTGGTATATTAAAGAATATGGTTACCAGCCCAATATCAATATTGGGACATCAGGCCATGTCGATCACGGTAAAACTACACTAGTTGAAGCGATTACAGGTGTATGGACTAGTGCCCACAGTGAGGAATTAAGGAGAGGTATCACTATCAAGGTTGGGTATGCAGACGCAGCATTTTACAAGTGCCCTGATTGTCCTGCTCCGGGATGCTATTCCTCTAATCCAACGTGCATGAATTGTAGTAAACCAGGAGAGCTATTGCGCGTAGTCAGTTTTGTAGATTCACCTGGTCATGAAAGTTTGATGGCTAACATGCTCTCGGGCTCCGCATTGATGGACGGAGCAATACTTGTTATCGCAGCGAATGAGAAAGTTCCGCAACCACAAACCAGAGAACATCTCTTGGCTTTGCAAGTGTTAGGAATAAAGGAAATAGTAATTGTTCAGAATAAAGTAGATTTGATTGAATACGAGAGTGCTCTGGAGAATTATGATCAAATCAAGTCATTCGTCGATGGTAGCACTGCGGAGGGGGCCCCTATCGTTCCTGTATCAGCTCAGCACAGGGTGAACGTAGATGCTCTCATCGAAGCCATAGAAAACAAGCTAAAGAATCCGGTTCGAAACAAAACTGCTCAACCTATAATGCATGTATTGCGATCTTTTGATGTGAACAAGCCAGGTATTCAAGTCCAGGCGGTCAAAGGAGGCGTGATAGGAGGAGCTCTAGTTCAAGGAGAATTTTCAATAGGAGACGAGATCGAAATTAGGCCTGGTTTCTTTGATGATAAGAGGAGTAAATATGAGCCAATTACTTCTGTCATTTCAACCTTGGGTACCGGTGCAGGTTTAGTTGAATCCGTTAGACCTGGAGGTCTAGTTGCAATTGGAACAAGATTAGATCCTACCTTCATAAAGAGTGATTCTCTTATTGGTTCTGTCGTGGGAAAACCATCCACTCTACCTGAAAACGTAGATAGTATAAGTATCGAGGTTTATCTTTTTGATACTGCGGTTGGAACTCAAGAACTAGTAAAAGTAGACCCTATACGAATCAAAGAACCTCTTAGGTTGAATATAGGAACGGCTGCAACGTTGGGGACGGTTACAAATGCTAAAGATTCTACGAAAATTGAGATTAAGCTAAAGAAGCCAGTCTGTTTGTTACCAAACAGCCGAGTGGCCATCAGCAGAAGGATATCTGATAGGTGGAGACTAATAGGATCAGGGATAGCAGTGTGACGAACAAAGTACATATCACCCATCATTTATCTGAATGTAATAATTATTGCTTTGTCGAACTCAAAACTGACAAGCTTACAATCAACAATTGACATTATTTTTTCTTTAACCTCTATCAAAGTGTTGTTTTACGGGGGGCCTTGGCTAAGGCTGTCTTGAGAAGGAGTGTTAATGTTATTGCCGTTGCGCGTGCTATTTTCATTGGGGCTAGGAATAGGGATAATCGTATCGGAAGGAACTAAATATATTGTTACTACGCTAACAAGTATTATTATTATTGCCGCAATTAAGAGAAGGCGAGTATTAGCCATCCGATCGTTTGTTATATGTAGAGGAAGGTTTTTAATGTAATGATTAGGATTATCATAAAACATAATGAAAGTAGACGACATTATGATAAAGGATGTAATTTCCTTAACCCCTGAAGACACCGTTTCAAAGGCACTTAATCTAATGCATTCGAACAGATTAAATCAAATTCCTATTGTAAACGATATCAGTGAATATTTGGGGATGGTATTCGCAAAGCAATTTCTTTCAGTTAATGCTTCCCCGGAATCTAAGCTTAAGAATTTCATATCGAAAACCCCCACTCTAAGCCCTGAAGTCACGGTAGAGCGAACTATAGAGATGATACTAAAGACAGGAAATCGCGCGTTTCCAGTCATTGAGAATAGTGCTGAACTCGTAGGAATAGTCAGTGAAATGGATATAGTAGTGAATTCTAGGTTTGGTCGTTCAACAGCAGATTCAGTTATGAGCGGTGCTATAGTACAAGAGGAAGACGATACCCTTGGGAACGCCCTATCAAAGATGAGAAGATACAACATCTCACGTTTACCAGTTATCACCAGGGATGGTGTTTTGACAGGAATCATCAATGTATTGGATATTGCACATTTTATTTCCAAACCTCGAGAGAGAGCGAGTAAGTCTCCTGGAGTAGGCACAATGGCAGCAATACGGGTGGTAAAAGTGAAGGATATAATGAGAAATGCTTACTCCGTGGAACAAGGGTCAAAAATAAATGATTTAACCGATGACCTAAAGGATAACGAAGAGGTTGTTGTAACAGGAAACAAACGTCCAATTGGTGTGATTACTCCAAAAGACGCACTCGAATTATTACTTCCGAAACATGGGGGTCCTACTTTTATACACATTTCAGATCCTGAAAGTGAAGATGACAAGAATGAAATCGAGAGAAACATGACAAAATTCCTGAAAAAGATTGAAGGAAAATTAGAGGATATACAGTATGTCACTATTTACGTAGACAAACACAAGACAAGAAAATATTCCATTAGAGCAAGAATAATGACAAACAATAGCATTATAGATGCGAAGGCGGTGGGATATGATCCTATATCGGCATCGAAGGAAATTGTTTCGAAGTTGGAAAGAAGGATAAAATCAAAACATAGCTCAAAGGTAACAATGAAACATCGCCGAGGAACAATTAGAAAGGAACAATTTTAGATAAAAAGGGCGCAGATGAGGAGATTCGAACTCCTGATCGCCCGAAGGCGAATCGGCTATCTTTAGACCCGATTCACTCAAGGCCGACGCATTATTTTGTTCTCATTTAGAGAAGACCACTCTGCCACATCTGCTCGTTCCTTTACGATACATTCGAGCTTTTTATAGTTAGTGTTTCTCTTTTAGCTCTTTGACGAAATTGAAATCTTTTTCATTGTCACAGAATTCAGCTAACTTTGTTCAATCCATGAATTTTGTAGACCTTTTATCCTGCGCTGACATGCAAATTAATTTAGTTATTAGGCGGTCAATAAATCGTGCTTAGTATATAAATCTTGTAAGGTTCCATACGCTTGCGAAGGTCCGATCATAATTATTCATTTGGATAGCGGGGCTTAGAAATACCTGAAGTTCCAGAATTATAATCAAGTAAATTGATATCCAGACAAACCTGATCTGTAACCTGTTCCATTAGGTTATTATCAAGCCCAGCAATACTTTGCTTATTTCTGTTTCCACACCAACATCGTAACGAAAAAACGGACTTAGTTGAAGGATACGATGGTTATAGCAGAATGCTGGTTATGCCCAATGTTAAGACAATAATTCGAATAACCAGATTTAACGAAAAGTGCCAAAAGACCTCGGTAGACAGTCATCAACAAAAAAGTATCAACCAATATCGAGTTTCACAAAAAGAATAGGAGAGATTCTTTATTAACCTCATTGGACAGTCGTGATCAGATAATTAAAAAATGATCACTTCTTTGAGGATCGGGTTGTTGGTTTTTTCGCTCCTTTCTTTGCGGCCTTTGATTTTTTCTTAGCAGCCATTTTCATTCATATGAAATAAATTGATATATATAAGTTTTTTAAAACAGTCTACTTAGGGTGCTAGATTAATGATGGAACCTCTTCAATCTTTGGATAAAATTTCTACTTTGCAAACATTTACAAGTTTTTTGAATTTCTTCGCGTCTTCCTCTGTGCCAACAATAGCATTGTAATGCATGGGTATTGCGACTTTTTTGGGTCGAACTAGCTTGTTGACAGCATTGGCGGCTTCCTCTGCATCCATCACATAGGTACCTGAGACAGGAACAAGTGCAATATCTGGACCAATAGATTCCATTTCTGGGATCAAATCTGTATCGCCAGCATGATATATCCTTTTTTCATTCATCCTAAAAATAAATCCTACCTTACCGTCAGACTTGGGATGGAATTTTTTATTAGTATTGTACGCAGGAACTGCTTCGACTGCGAGACCCTTGACAGTCGCTTTTTCGCCAGGCTTTATTCCGCTAATCTCTTTCAATTTCAGTTCAGCCAATTTTTCAACACACTCGGTGGCTGCAATTATACTTGTATTATTGTTAATTATTTGCTTCAGATCATCTATGCTTAAATGATCGAAATGATCATGGGTTAGCAAAACTATATCTGCATCATTTTGATTCTTGTATTTGGGGGCTAATTGGTAGGGATCGATATATACTGTCAATTTATTATTCTGACTGTTAGTTCCTTCTATTCTAAAACCATCATGGCCTGTCCAGGTGATCTGCATATCTTCATGTTCGTACAATATGAGAATAAAGTCAACTATTGAATTTAAATTTGTTCCCAATTTCGTCACATAACTTCATGTACAAATGTTTCTAAGCGTGGTTCCGGAAATATCTCTGGTCCATAGTTTGGAATCTGTAGGAAGTTCTACTTTGACATTCCTTTACAGATATGTACAAAGAAAACTAGCTAGAATTGCCGAGTTTCTATAATAATAAATCAAGGCATAATTGGTATCCACCAATTACTGATTCCATAAAGAATTTGAGGAAGAATTGAGCCTGGAGATAGAGATGCATCCCTATCAAACGTTTCTTGCTTCTGATGTAATAATCAAGACGAAATGATGCTTCCCCCTAACGATCTAATCAGATATAACTAGTTGCGAGTTCAATCGTTATTTTAGATTTATAGATATCGGCAGGATCAAGGAAAATTCTTAGCTTAATTCTCCTCGAATTGGGTAATACTAAATCTAAAGCTGTGAGTGTTAACCATCAATCATTTCAAACGCTAATAATCTTTGGAATCAAGAATAGAATTGACAGGATATAAATCTCAGGTTGTTCAAATGAGAAAGAAACGCGGGAGTTGCCAAGCATGGCCAAAGGCGTGAGACCGTTGGCACGACGCTCAGATCCATGCGGCGGGGAAACCTCATCCCTAAGGGGTCCGTGGGTTCAAATCCCACCTCCCGCATTTATCTAGAAGGGATAACCAATTCTCGGCTCATGGGCCTTAGTTTGAAAGAATCATAGTACGACGAACTCTATTGTAAAGTTTAGTAATATCCAAAGACAAGTAACAAAGTGACAGATTTAGAACAATAGACTATTCATTTTTCTATTTCAATGATAGATTTTGGTCATTTTCAAGTGTACCTATTTTGTCTGGACAAAGGATTAAACAAACCAAACGTAAAATGAAGACATATAATACTGGTTATCTATTCATACTTCGAATTAAGGTGAGTCACTCCTACTTTCATAGAGGGATGCAACTCTCATTTGCAGAATATTGTGTTTTACCTCCATCGAACTCCTGATAGAATTGGAATTGAAAATATGGTGTCATCAATAAAAGATGCTTCGCAATAACATTATTGCTATTATTGCAATCTCTTTTGTCACTGTTGGAGGTTTATGGGGTATTGGAAATCTGCTAAATTCTCCCCAACCCTCATCTCTGGAGCGAAGAGAAGGTATTTTGCTTGTGGCTAAGGATAACCTTTTCAACGAAACTAATCCTACTATATACGCAAAGATCGATGAGCCAACCAAGCTGACGGTCGTGAACAAAGACTTGGTAAGGCATGATCTTGTAGTGGATGCATTAAATATCAATACTGCTATTCTTTCACCCGAACAGGATGCCGTTACTGCTATTGCTTCAGAAAAAGCGGGAGAATTTGAATATTACTGCTCTCTGCATCCGGCCACGATGAGGGGAAGCATTGTAGTAAGAGGGAACTAGCCATTCTTTTGATACAAGACTTTGTTCTCTCTGCTGACGCTAGATATTCTGCT
>JAATVR010000348.1 GCA_014523665.1 Nitrososphaerales archaeon TH526 | reverse complement strand
TAAGAGAATTCGTGTAGTTGAAAATTATAAAAATATTAGAGATTTTAAATAATTTCACGAAAAATGAAACAGTACTCTCGGCGGATTTGTCTTTATCTGTCATAATTTTTTTGTGAATACAAAATGCAAAAATCCCCGGAAGCATCTCATATGTTCAGGGAACGGAGATACAGAGAGGTAGGCCGCTAAAAAAAGTACCGTCAAATCAAATGAGGACATTTATTATATGGTTTATTTAAAAAGAAAAGGTTATAGCGGAGAAAGATTAGTTATGTAATTGATCTTAAACATGGTCTCAAGCAAAGTGAAATTTACTACAATAGGCGTCGTTCTGGTTGTGTTTTCGGGCCTCTTTACTGTTATGTCCGTTTCAGATCCGTTGTTCGCGCAGGGATCGAACCAGACTGCGGGAAACCAGACTGTGGGAAACCAGACTGTGGGAAACCAGACTGCGGGAAACCAGACAGGTGAAGCATTACAAACTGCTGGAAACCAGACAGGTGAAGCATTACAAACTGCTGGAAACCAGACAGGTGAAGCAGTACAAACTGTTGGAAATAGAACTGGTGAGGGGTTACAGGCAGTGGCAAATAAAACTGGAGAAGCCCTAAAGGGAGCTCAAGAGTTCTTTAATCAAGGTGGAGAAAAGTAGGGCTAGTAACTTCAGTGCGCTAGAAACAACCTTTTTTTATTCTCCTTATGCGATATAAGCGGTTCCCACTTCATTCTGATGGGAATCGACACGAATTTGGTCGGGAATAGCTTAGACGTCGATAGTCTATGTCGGATCTAATATAGTATCCAATGGCGAATATGTTGCTGAATCAGACCATTTAGAGACATGACAGGTCTATTTATCATGACATGATGGCTTTTTGGACGGATGGGGAGAAGATATATGATAGATAACAAGAATCTGTTGGCGCAACGTGGAATACTGAAGCGAGCTGAGCCTGCTCTCACGGAGAGAAAGCGTTTCGGAGAAATCACGCGCAGGAATCATATAGTTTTCACGGTCGATGGCGAAGAGACATTCAACCTTATTTATGATGCGATCACTCAAGCTGAAAGTTCCATTTACATAGCCGGCTATGATTTTGATCCGTCCCTGAATCTTGTTCGAGAAGGCAGCAAAGATTCGAGTAATATGAGTGACGGTGCCTTTACTGCTATTACTGATATCAACAGAAATTCTCGACGATTCAGTTCGAAATCATCGAGGTTTACCAAAGGGAGCGTCGTCTTTTATTCGGAATCCCAACAAGAAGATCAGCACAGTAATAATTCATCAATTCCTGGTCCTCCCAAAAGTGATCAAAATCCTCTATCTCGTGTATCTGATTTCGCAACTTCAAGGCAACGTCTCAAAGCTAGACATTCATATAAACTACTCCAAGAGTTGATAATTGAAAAGGCTAGGAAGGGAGCGATAGTAAGAATTATCGTGTGGCAGCCAAGGCTGCCACTGCGCATATTGCCAGGGGCTGATGAAAGAGGACTTGATGGGAGAGCCGAGGAAGTCGAAGCATTGAAAAAATTAGCGATAAAATATGGAATAGAACAGAATTTGATTGTCAAGATAGACAACACTTCACCCACCTTGTCTTCTGCACACCATGAAAAAATAGTCGTAATAGATAACAAGATAGGGTTCTGCGGAGGATTTGATTTATCCAGAGGAAAATGGGACACTAGTAAGCATCGTTACAATGATCCTCTGCGAGACCAGGATTCGGAGCCATGGCATGACCTCCATGCTATGATAAAAGGCCCTATTGTGTGGGATTTGGCTTATCATTTCAATCAGCGATGGGCCTTCCACGAAGTCAAGGATGAAAAAAGGATCCGGGTTATGGACTTAAAGCCAACAAATTTTCCACATCAAGTAACCGATGGAGATACTAGAATAGTAGCATTACGTACATGGGAAGGAACAGACAAGGATGGAGGTATTTTGGCTTGGTATACAAACACAATTCGAAAAGCAAAGGCTACTATTTATATTGAAAACCAGTTTCCGTTTCAAAATGAGTTCATTACAAAGATACTTTGCAAAAGACTGCAAGAGCAAAAAAACTTGAAAGTCATTGTAGTTGGTCCCATGGACCCGAACCTGCCAGGTTTGATAGGCAGCATATTATCAAAGACCAGTGTAAATGATGTCAACGAACATCTGCAGTGGCTTAGGGATGCAGGAGACTCGGGAAGACGTGTGGGAACTTATTCCCTAGTTTGCCAAGACGAGAAAACCAAAAAACTGCGTCCAATCTATGTACATTCAAAGCTTTTGATAGTGGATGACAAATGGATTACAATTGGGTCAGCAAATACAGACAAAAATGGGTTCAAAGATTCAACCGAGGTTAACATTGGAATCACCTCTAGTTCGCTGGCTAAGGAACTGAGGATGCGACTATGGTATGAGCATCTTGGTTGGT
>JAATVR010000347.1 GCA_014523665.1 Nitrososphaerales archaeon TH526 | reverse complement strand
TGATCCTGAATTGATATCCAACGCGGACTTTGGAGTCCATAAGAAAAAGTATGTGGAGACTACTTGTCTATCCTACTACTTTTACAGTACCTGTCATCCATGGATGTAAAATACACAAGTAATCATATGTACCTGGCTTTTCGAAGGTCGCCATAAATGTATTACCTGTACCAGGATATTGTTTTTCTAATTCTTCAGGGAGGAACCAACCAGAATTGACATACTTCTCATCACCTGCAACTGAGTAGTTGGCATTTGGATGCATAAACTGCACTCTATCTTGCGAATCGATCGTAGCTGGGCTGAACGTTCTTGCGTTAATCGCTAACAGAGTGTTTGTTCCGCCTTCACCTGGAACCAAAACTGGCTCATTATTAGAGCCAGGAGGAATAGCATTAAATTCTGTCTTGTTTGAAACAGCTAGGGGAGAAGCCACCCCGGCAGAAGTACTGTTATCCAATAGGAAAGTAACTGTATGTGGTTCAGCCGCACCTATCGTTGGATTATACCATTCTACTCTATCTCCAACATTAATCATTACTGCTTGAGGAAGGAACACTGTCCAAGGGGCAGTCATGTTACCCCCTCCGGCTGCTACCCTAACAACTTTGTTTTCTGCCAGAGTTGCATATGAGACATTATTGACACTATACATCGCAATAGCGATCATACATGCCAAAATAACCATGCCAAAAAGAACTTGCTTAGTGATCATTTGTCTTTTTAGCACGGGTAGTAAAATATAAACATCTCGAATTACCGGCAACAAGTTAGGGCAGAAGAGACTAGAGGAGAACACCTGTCTTCAAAAGGGTTGCTAACCTCCATACATCAATTTTACCCTAGGAGGGGATTGTGTTTGTTTCTTTGTTACATTTATAGCAATATTACTTGCTAGTGGAACAAAGTTTTCATGAGGTTGCACATTGATGCACTTAGGTCGACAAATTTTCAAACTTTGTTTTTTTGCTAACTAACGTACCTCTTTGTGTTAGAGATAACTTCTACTTGGTTAAGAGGATCCATGGATCACCGAGCGATATAGGATAGAGAAGGAAAAATTAGTTTAACTCTATCCATTAGTAGGAAGAGACGAAGGTGACGGTCTTTCTCCCATCACAGCGTCCAAATCAAGCTCCGTTCCATTTCTAAGAACTTTCAGCATTACTTTATCTCCTGGGATTGTATTTCCTTCCAGAAATGACACCAACTGTTCAAATTCGGTAACCTTCTTTCCGTCGATCCCCACAATAATATCTCCACCGTGCTTTTTACCATACTGATCTGTCGTAGTCCCGCGTAATCCTGCATTGTCTGCAGGTCCTCCTTTTACCAATGTGTTTACAACCACGCCCTTAACGTCCTGTGTAATGTTTTCGATATTTGCTGCCAAGTCTGAAGTAAGTGTAGTTCCAGTGAGACCCAAGTATGGATGGGTGTAATTGCCTTTTTCAATTAGCTTGGGTACTATATCTTGAATTACATTCATAGGTATAGCGAATCCTAACCCTTGCTGCAATGCAGCAAAGTTTACTCCTACTACCTCCCCCAGTGTGTTCAGAAGAGGTCCTCCAGAATTACCTGGATTTATAGAAGCGTCAGTTTGGATCACATCAGGAACTGAAAACTGAACTTCGGGAGCAGGGACAAGTCTACCAACCTGGCTTACAATCCCGGTCGTCATCGTGCCCGCTAGTCCATATGGATTTCCTATAGCAATTACTTGGTCGCCAACGGTGAGCGCCGAAGAATTCCCGATTGGAAGTGGCTTTAATTGTGCATAGTCAATGGTATTATTCTGGGTTCCGATAATTTTTAGAACTGCTATGTCAATATAAGGATCTACAGCTGTTACATTTGCTCTAAGTCTATCCCCATTTGTAAATGTAACATCAACTGTCTTGGCATCGCCGACAACATGATTATTCGTGATAATGTGCCCTTGGTTATCAAATAGAAATCCCGATCCAAGTGCAGTTCTGTTTTCTTGTGATGAGTCTGGTACTATGCCAGCCTGTGGGACTGTCCTAGTTATTTGAACTACAGAGTCCTGTGTCTGTTTGAAAATCTTGTTCAGGATATTTGCAGAACCTGTCGTCAAAGATGGAACTTGCAATGATGAAGTATCTGCAGCAGACAAATTAGAAGGATTACTTTGATTCTGCTGCAACAGTTGAATTTTTTGAGTTTGCAGAATAGATGGTGTATCTTGATTTTCGCTAGCATAAACGGTAAATACTTGCTCCAATAGCAATGAAACAGACATCACAAGAGAAAGGAAGACTATACTTGCAATACTAGAACTTGAGATTATCATCTGGTTTCGATTCTTTTCTTGCGTGTTCATATTTATTATTGTTGCTAAATGAGATGGATGAGAAGTGGTTAATCATTTAGTCCATCATATTATTTAGAGTCGAAGCACTTTCATCCAAACCGGAATCTTCAGCATTACTTGTGTCGTTGTAGAAGCGCGAATTATGCTCGTTTAGCTTCGATGATAAGGGAGGAAGGGTTACCGGTTTCAATTGACAATAATTTTGGGCTCCACCTGATGCTTCACAAATATGAAGCTGTGTTGAGTTAACCCTGCACTAAATTCTAAATTCCCCTAAATCCCCTCACCGCACATACACATATACCAAGGTCGTGTTGTCTCGCTGTTGTCAATATGAAGGCCATTATTTTCGACATGGATGGTGTTTTGGTGGACACCATGCCCTTACATTTTCAAGCCATGAAGACAGCGGTTGCAGAGATTGCAGAGATTGATTTGGATGAGAGAACATTCTACTTGCTTGAAGGAATGCCGATATTAGAAATGGCTCAAAAAATACTTGATCTTGAAGGGCACAAGATCCATGCAGGAAAGACGAGTCTGGTTACTCTTGCGGAAAAGATAGGTATGAGAAAGAAGCAAATCTTTATGCAGATGAAGCAAATTCCCAGACCTTTTGATGGCGTTAGAGAACTAATTCTTGAAAGTCTAAGGGGCTGCTTGAAAGCTGTTGTTACTGGTTCATCAAAACAAGAGTTAGATACTATTCTAGAGAACAACTTTGGAATGAATGTGTTTGCTGTTGCAGTTAATGGTGATGAATTTGAAGGAAAAGGCAAACCTGATCCTGCATCATACCTAGCTGCTCTAAGCAGGCTTGGGATCTCGCCTACCAACGCTTTGATTGTAGAGAATGCTCCGCTTGGGGTGCAAGCAGCTAGGCGAGCTGGGTTAAGGTGCATTGTAGTACTCAATTCTTCACCACTATCTGTTTTCGATTTCAGAGAATTAATCAAAGACGAATATAATATATTTAGAGATATGAATGCAGCGAGTGGCTTTCTATTAAGTTGGTGTGCTGCTGAATCATAATACCCCAACAACGAACTAACCACCAGAGTGAACCCCTTCACTTTCATACCTCGCCTACGGATGTATTACCAAGATGCCAAATACTCAACTCTTCAAAATCATTTACAGAAAGGGTATTAAGTAAAGACAAGGTAAACTAAGTAAATGATTACTAACGCATCCTTGCCTAGAGTTTATCCAAGAATAATCAATCCTGTTGCAATCAGCGTTCCTGATCTGAAAGAGGCTGTAAATTGGTATACTGAGGTGTGTGGGTTCACAGTAGTCAAGCAGGCAACTGAATTTGTTGTTGACGATTCGCTTAAGGGCAAGGCAGTCAAAGACATTCATGGTCCGAGATTAAAGAAGATGAGAATGGCATGGTTGAGTTCCGCAAATCAAGTAGGCTCTGAAATCATAGAGTACCTAGAACCAAAGGCAGAAAGGCGCTCAGATAATTTTGATTTCTAGTAATCAGGGATTATCCACATTTGCATAACTGACCCTAATATTGAAGAGTTATGTGAGAGGATAACTGAGGCCGGAGGACAACAACGCACCGAAATTTGGGAGATTGTTCCTGATAAGGGATATAAGATTGTTTTCTGCGAAGACCCATTTGGCAACACTATCGAAATTTTCGATCATAGTTATGAACAGATAATAACATCTCTCTAGAACAGCGCAGAAAAGGAAGAGGTTGATCGTGAGAATCTTGTATGTGTGCACTGGCTAGGGTCTTTAATTATCCTAATTCTAGTGGATAATCATCTCGACTAATTTATTTTTTACAACTCCAAAAATGGATTTCCGGTCGGTAGATTGGTTACTTCTCAAATACTTTAAAGGGAGATCGTGGCTCTTCCAACCAGATCTGCTTCCTGCGTACAGACATCTAATAGGCCAACTATCCCTTTCTGTTTGTACTCTGTGGATACACCATTTCTTGAACAAATAATAAACACTGTATTATCAGTTCATTCCTTTTCGTGTATTAGTTCATATCTTGTTTTGATTTGTATTTGCATATTGGACACACTTCTCGACAGCAGCAGAAGTGTACTCCATCTGTGTAAGCGAAGCTGTCACCTATGTTAGGACATAGGACGTACAGCAATTACGGATTTGAACATTAAGCATAAATCTACAAAGCCAACACCCTTCTATACATGTTTGAGAATATGACATCACATTCGTAGATTATTTGTACCGAACGAAACTGATTGGCGAACTTTATGTAAAACTCTTACTTATTCTTCAAATAAAAGCTATTTGATGATTCAGATCATAGAATGATCCCAATGGCTCATGATCTTGAGTCAAATTATGATTTTGGTACTCGACCTCAGTCGATGGAGTCCGTGTGTTTCCATCAATGTACACGGTGCGCAATTGTCTTTCGTTGTGACCCCAATCGAATACTAATAGGGAATCACTGCAGGAATCCTTTTTATCACGGCAAATGCAATATATATTTAGGAATTCTGACAGGCAACAGATGAGAAGTTATAAACTAATACCGAGATAGAAATCATGAAATTAGCGTAAATTGATATACCTATATCAAATTGATAGGGACCTCCGGCCTACCAATTTGACCACATTATCACATTTATCAAATCTCATTGAATTAGGGTTAACTTATGGCTATCCATGCCAATCCACTTTTTTTGATCGTTTGCAGCTAAAATAAGCCGGTGGTGTTGCCTTGACCTTCTTGAATAACTAGCAGCAAACGAAATGACTTGTTGAACCCTTACTTCGTATTCCTTGTGTTCGATTTCTGTCACAATCTGCTGGACTTAAATTATTGTCCCAATTCGAGAGCGCGAGGACTCGGACTACTATTTAGAAAGGAATATCAAATCCTTCGACGATTGTAAAATAAAGGGATGAGCCAAAAATGCAGGTTATCATTGTATCTGCTATAGAAGTGGGGATCCTTTTCTTGTTTTTAACCGGCAAGATCCTTGTTATGGGTTCTACAATTGAAATTAGCGCTAGCAGCGACAAGAATCCGACGACTGGACCTAACGGATCCATACTCACAGACTTAGAGGAAGGTCCTAGTACCGTAATAAATGGAACATTGGGAAGTGAAAGGGGTGGAATCCAATTTTTGTATAACGATAAATCGAATACTACTCTAGATCTAATGCGTGCCATAGTAGAACAATCTCAGAAATCTGGGATATTGGATCGGATGGCTCAGTGCGGGGTTACTATGCACAACATGACAGAGGAACAATATGAATGCGCTAATGATCTAGCAGCATTTTCTAAGTAGCAGTCCACAATTTTTGGTCCATGCCACAATTGCGACTGAACGTCGACCAAGCTGAATGTGACTGGACGCAAAATCCGAATAAGGGGCTCATGTAAATATGGATAGTCAGATAACAGCAGTCTAACATATTGCTATTTGCTGAAAATTCGGTTTGTCATCCCCTCGCTTAGTATCACAATTTGTTTCTTTATCAAAGTCTCTCCATACCGTCGGTTCCAGTTAAGTTATTCTTCCTGTCGCACATCAAGAAAAATACAACCTAGTTTATCGCTATCGGAAAAGGTGTATATTTCTACTGTTATCGCCTCATTTTGATGAGATAGTAGATCAGGGTGTGAAAGCCTCCTATAGATTACGGTTCCCCTGATTTAGTATCTCGCGGCTTCACAGCAACCAATAAGCAAGCGATCTTTTTTCTAGTTCATCATATGCCGACACTGCTCAGATCGAACTGAAATTTTACTAATGAAAGAAGGGTTAAAGAATCTATCCCTTTGACGCCCTAGGTCCGAATCTCTTCATTAGCTCTCGAATGCCAAACATCGCCAGTGGTATTAAAACTGCAGCTATTGCCCTCGTGGTTGCCTGACTTACCATATCAGATATTTGGCTGCCTTCTTTTTATTCGCTGCGGTTTAGTTTATCATTATATATATCGGAGCAGAGCTTGAAATTGTTGTCTAAAAAGATTATGCTGAAAGAACATTTGATCGCAACCCGTATTCATACTTGCATTAGCAGCTAGCATCTGTGGCTTGAACATCCCACCGATGAAAGAGACATTTTTCAACTGGGAGGAGAGGCGCCTCTCCTCACGCTAGTTCATGCGTAATCCGATCTTTCTTCAATGTCCCCAAACGAATTCCAGCAACTAGCAAAGGACTATTTATAGACTTTAAATAATCTTCGAAACCAAAGCGATACAGATGAATTGCCTATAGTAGACGAAGATAATATTAATGTAAGTAACGGATCTAATTTACCAACTCAGCAACTAGAATCTGATGTAAGTGGGCATTATGTGAATCCTACCTATGGTATCGTGGATTTTGTAATCCCAAATGAATGGTACGGCTCTGAGAGGCAATGGTCTGGGGATCAAAGTATAAGTCTTGATATGCGTGCAGGAACTGAAGCAGAGTATACGGACCGGTTGATTAGCCCTACTTCAGCTACTAGTAGTGATATTATTCCTACTATGCTGCTCGAATCAACTGATAAAGCTAAACTACAACAGACTCAGTCATTATTAGGAGAAATGTCACCAATATCGGATATGGGATCAGCTACTAGTCAATGCATGAGCATAGATGGCAGAAAGGTTAGTGGTGGCAATGGTTGATGTCGATTCCTACTGTTAAAAGGCCGAGGTTAAATTATTCTGATGAAGATGTGGAATCGCTCAGAACGCTCCTAACGTTAGGAATCTCATTAAGATCTCGTGAGTTACAAGACATTACATGGTTCCGATAGCGTCATTTTCTTTCTTTTTATATTGATGATCTTTATCTGTGCTTGGTTACATCAAAAGTCCCAAGATTAATTGTTTCAAACAACATGAATAATTTCGTAGCAGGGCCTGAGTTTGACATGAAAAGAAATGAAAGGAAAAGATTCGCGAGGCTTTCCTATGTTGGAGGTACAATCTCTCTTACGCTGAGGTTCTTTATGTCTATGCTATTGCCGTTGTCCCACCTGAATGTTGCAGTGGGTCCACCCCATGTAATGATCTGATCGCTGGCCCCTTTACATTCACCGTCTGCATTGCCCCACCCGCCTTGATCAATGAAATCATAAACCTTTTGCCACTGGTTGTCATTGCTTGGATCTACATATGTTTCCATTTTGACTACTGTTTTCCCATTCAGCTGCATGTTATATATGATAGTTTTGAAGCCCACAAATTTTCCATCGCCATCTGCAGGCGAGTTTTTCCATGGCTGGAAAACATAGCTTACGTGCCATTGTTCTTTGGCCCATCGAACTTGTCCACCCGTATATGCTAGTGAACCCTTGTAGGCGCTCCCTTCACAGCCATCAGGCCAGCCATCACTTGTATGTCTCCCTCCTCTTGCGTACCAAGTCCACTCATCGTCTCCGCCTGAATTGTACTTGACCTGCCCTGTCATCTCTATGTTCTTCCAATCATTTGGCGATTGCATATATCCTCTAGTTGCCAGAACAGAATGATCTTTGACGACTTGATCCGGATGGTACCCAGATGAGGTATATACTCCGTATCTGACTTGTCCGCTGGATATTCTCCATGAACCATCTGCATTCTTTGATATAGATGGAGGTTTTGATCTTGGGTCATTATTCGGATCCTGCATATTCATGTACCATTCTTCACCCCCAGGTTTAGTAGGATAGATCTTTTTTATTCCAAATTTATCATTTGTACCAGAGTCAGTGTTAGACACCGTAATGCTTACAGTTGCCTTATTTATGCTAGTTGCTCCTTTGCTGTCTCGATCTACATATGTGAAGCTGTCTGGTCCGTTGTATCCGGTTGTCGGAGTGTACCTTACTGTATTTTGAGTTGTTATTGAACTTAGGGTTCCATTAGCTGGCTGATCAACAATGCTGAAAGTTATGGGATCATTGTTTGAATCACTCCCTGACAAGGTAATGTCTACTGGCGTATTAGTTCCAGTAGTTATACTCTTTGAGTCGGCAATAGGTGGTTGATTGGGGCTTGAAGTTAGCGATATTGCAAAGGCATCAAGCCTACCGTCAGCAATAGGTACTACCTTAGGATCACTATTATCTCTCAAACTTCCGCCAAGCGAGGTCCATGTTGAAGACCACGTAGAGCTGCCTGCTGCAGTCTGTGTCTTGTAGTATAACGCGTTATCCGTGCCTATCATAAATACCTGCACCCTACCATCATTATTCCTTGCTACAGCTGGACTTGTATCTGCTCTTATTGCACCTCCCAGCGATGTCCATGAACTAGTCCAGCTGCTGCTGCCTGCTGCTGCAGTCTGAGATCTATAGTATATTTGGTTATTCGTTCCAATAACAAAGACCTGCAGCCTGCCATCACTGTTAGCAATGACTACAGGATCAGTGTTAGCTCTTACAGGACCACCAAGCGAGGTCCAT
>JAATVR010000346.1 GCA_014523665.1 Nitrososphaerales archaeon TH526 | reverse complement strand
AGGAGAATCATTTGTTGTGACTATAACAACTGCCAATCTCGGAGATACCTCAGACTTTCAAATCGCTTCAGTGTCATTTCCTAATATCACCACTAATATTGATGACAACATTGCAAATAGAATTGTAAGCATATTACATCACAACTTTACCAAAAGTCCGGTCTTTATACCAGTGGGCAATGAAATTGGATCCGAATATACAGGACTATCTAAAACAACAATTGCAAAATCCCCGTCTATCGAATTTTATAATAGTCCTTGGGTTACCAACACCTTTTATGAAGCCCAACTGCAAGTAAAGCCAATTTCTGAGGGAGATTTTGTTGTATTTGTCAAAGTTGTAGCATTACCCCATACAACTAATTTATCACATTATCCTGCTACAGGAATTCGAGATCAGCAGCAAGAATTTGTCAGTGCATATCATATAACTGTGGTAAAATAGAACTGTAAGAATTGGACTAGCCTTTAAGGATATGGTCTATATGATGCAGACACGAGCAGGAAAGGTTTACCTAACCTGAAATGAAGTGACTCTAAAGAAGGGCTGTTTAACATTCGTGTTTGGACTATTACATTAAACTATAATTTAGTAGTAATAGGGGATCAAAGCGAGGTCATGAGAGTATTGGCTACTTCAGGTGATGACTCTGACGACTCTGCAGGAAACAGTGACGACATAGGTTCTGACGACACAGGTTCTGACGACACTGATTCGCTAAGTAGCGAAGAAGCACCTGACGACCCACCTATTGAGTGTCCTGCAGATATGGAACTAACAGATGAGACAAGGTTTTGTGCATCGTCGGATACACCAAGAAATGGAATAGCAGCTTTCGACTAAACGATAATCAAAATGGCCATGATGCTGTATGGAACCCAGATGAATATGTAGACCCCATTCACGATCCGAACGTTAATCGAGTTACAATGCAATGAGCTCATAATTAATACAATTAACAGAGAACTGACTACCAATGAACCATGTCCTGACGCAAACCCAATAGTAAGAGTATTAGACCATAAGCATGTAAGTTGGATCCACATCCTTATATAGAATGGATAGTAAATCAGGCGGCATGTTTTTCTATACCAGAAAAGCGGCGATTACGATTGGTTTATTCAGTTTTGCTTTACTTGTCCTCAGCAATAATAGCCCCCCAATAATTTTGCATCCTTCAGCAGCCAGCGGAGCTCAACAATACAAAAATAGCGATGATCTAGGCATAACACACGGTGTTGCAAGCGGAGATGTTACAAATGATAGCGCAGTGATATGGTCTCGTGCTAATGGGGAAGCAGAAATGCATGTAGAGTATGATACCGATGCTAATTTTTCGCACCCCACTTCAGTACAAAGCCTGTTACCTGCCAATCAAACAACAGATTATACGGGATATGTAAAGCTTAAAGATTTAAGCCCAGATGCTCTTTATTATTATCGTGTATGGTTTGTTTCGACTCATGGGAACAAAACAGAATCTCAAATTTCAGATACTTTGACTGGCTCTTTTAGAACCTCTCCAAATACTTCAGAATCAGAATCAGAGCGTGTTAGACCTATTAGCTTCGTATTTGCTGCTGATCTTGGAGGACAGAAACATTGTCGTCAAGTCGATAAAGGGGGTTATTCCATCTTTGAAAAGATGCAAGAAAAATTGCCTGATTTCTTTATTGCAAATGGTGATATGATATATGCCGCCGACCAATGCCCTGTAGAAGGCCCTACTAGCAACTGGCACAATATTAGAGGGAATTTCTCCGGCATAGCTGATCCAGACATCAATTGGACTAACATAGATCAAGTACGCGATGTCTACATAAAACATTGGCAGTATAATAGAGCTGATCCGTACCTTCAAAGCTTTCTTCAAAACACTTCAATGTATTCTCAATGGGATGATCATGAAGTAATTAATGACTTTGGAGCCTTATGGCCATATTGGAATTCTATTAATGAAGATAGAGAGGGCTATCATAACATAGTAAAGGAAGGCAGGGACGCGTTCTTCAATTACTCGCCTATAGATAGGAATCATGATGACATAAATCGAATCTATAGATCATTTAGCTGGGGACCTAATCTTGATCTGATAATTTTGGATGCAAGGTCATATCGAAGTCCTAACAATTTGGCCGATACAGTCGAAAATAATAAAACGATGCTTGGTAATGAACAGCTGAAATGGTTAGAACAGAGCCTGTCAAATTCTTCAGCAACATGGAAAGTTATAAGTAGTGATGTTCCTATCTCAGTTCCCACCGGTGCCAATGCTTCAATCTTGGGCAGGGATGGCTGGGCCAGTGGAAATGATACAGCAAGCTTCTCATATAAAACTGGTTTTGAGAGGGAATTCCATGGACTGTTGAAGTATCTTGATGATAATAATGTTAAGAATATAGTCTTTGTGACCACTGACGTTCATTTTCCAGCTAATATAAGATATGAAGTGGATGCCAATAATGATGGAGACAAATTAGTATTCCATGAAATTATCTCTGGTCCTCTTAGTGCGTTTCGGTTTGGAACTCCAGGAGGTGTGCCTATTCCTCAATTAGATACTACTTTCGAACCTCAGATATTATACGAAGAGGGCGGTATCTTTAACTTCGGTTATGTACGAATTCAAAGCATGGGAGAAGATGATGATGACGTTAACGATGGTATTGATAAAGTACACCTGGTTTCAGATATAATAGGAGAAGACGGTGTTCCAAGATCAAATTCCCATTTGGATATTGCACCCCAATAATTTGCCTATCGTTACACCTAAACCCATCACTATGAAAACCATGATCAGTAATCAATATTGTTGTTTATGATATATCAGATTAATCATTTTCTCCGGGCTGAACAGTTTGCTCGAATTATATCTTCGCTTATGGAACAAACTTGGCAACTGCTCATTTTAATAGATTTATAGCCACTTGCATTTCTTTCTCGTTAGTGCCTTGAAACCTCATTACTTTAGCAACTTGCTTCTTATGGCTCCCTGATTGGTTCTTTGATTTGGACATTGATTTGGTCTTTTTGGACATTGATTTGGTCTTTTTGGACATTGATTTGGTCTTTTTGGACATTGATTTGGTCTTTGATGGCTCCTTGGTCCAGGTTTGATTACATTAATTGACTCCTTGCTTAGCTTGGTCATTTCCCTCATCCATTTTGCAGGCTCCTTTCCTAACTCCTCATCTGTACTTCATTCATACTCCTTAGTATTGCTTGAAGTGTACTGAAGGAGTTTATGGCTACAAGTCTTGCTCTTATGGAGTCCTCTTGCAACTCTAGTTTTTATGCCCAACATTATAGGATGTTATAAGAGACTATAAAAGCATGTTATTCATGTTTTGATATTGCATCCTCATTTGTTTGAACTTTATATCTACCAAGTCCATCATCTTTGCTGATGTATAAATTATGCACTACAGTTGTCTTGAATTCTGGGCTTGCGGCCCTCGCAAATATTATCTGGTTAAGAGTTTTGTGGACAGCAACATAGAATAGTATGTTAGTGTTCCCTTGTAACGACGATTCGTCAAGGTAATAATTATTGTTACTGAATGTTAGATGTAGCCATTCATCATTTTTGGTCAAGCCATATTTAGGTGTAAATATATCGTCGTTGTTAGCATTACTACAAATTGTGAGGCTCAGTTTGTTTTCTATAGCTTGAGTAGCAGCATGTCCATTGGTTACCAGATCGTGAAACAACAGGTTAACCAACCTGATTAGATGTGAGTTTATTTCGGACTTTAGCTCTTCCTCCTCCTCCTCCTCCTCCTCAGCTGATGCTGCTGCTGTACCTAAGCGCAGTTTGTTTTCCAAATCTTCTAATCTATCAAAATAAGACGATATCAGACTATATTTAGCCCGGACCAATTCAGCAGATATGGCCTGTACCTCTTGCTACTTAACTAAATTTATGTATCTGCCCACCCCCTTTCATCAACCCAACTATAGTTTATGCCCATTTTTGATTCTGATCCTATTAATCCTCTTGCAAAGATCAATAGGGGACCATATTTGTGCATACACAGAAAATAGTAAAATCCATCATCATGTATTACACGATAATTGT
>JAATVR010000345.1 GCA_014523665.1 Nitrososphaerales archaeon TH526 | reverse complement strand
GGATCTACAGGTCCTGCATAGATAGGTATTTGCACTTAACATCTATACAAGACAACTTATTACGGAATTCCAATTTCGAATACCAAGCCGTTCCCTCTATTGAGATCGAATTTTTATGATTAAAAGTTAATCCCCTAGGATTGTCACAGGAAGATATACCTAACACCTTAAGGAGTATTGACTCCGTGAGATTAATTACCTTAGTGTTGTTAGTGGTGATAGTTCTCGCACATTGGAATAGGTTGGAAGACATTCTCGGTTGGAGTGATTCATGGTGTGATAGGGTAATAGACGTGGTTACGGCTTTCGCCAAGGTGACCCAAGGGACAAGAGATATCGCTAATAATCCTAATTTTGTGATGACTGATTAGTTCAACCCTAGTAATTAGTCCTCAGATATGGGGTGTCCTAGATTCTTCTAGTAGTTATGTTTGTCATAATTAAGTATAGATGTCTTCACTACTAAAGCAGAATTAAGTGATGCCTCGGCAACTCAAATACCAATCCCGTTCAGTTATTTCGTCCATACTTGAAGTGACCAACGGAAATAAAGTAAGAAGAACTGAGATTCAATACAAGACGTACTTGTCATACAAACTTCTGAAAGTATTTGATACAACTACTCCAGTGTGACCTAATCGAGTATATTGAGGGAGAGAAGACGTTCAAAACTACTCCAAAAGGTATGCAGGTGTTGCAGACAATCAACGAAATGGAGGAACTGTTCGTTAAAACTCATTAATTTTAGGAACTCAAACCTGCGAAAGTTGGGATTATATGATCATGCTATTTGATTTTTCTACGAGCAAGAATTGATGATAATAGTCAATATCATATCATTATGTGTTAGGTTTTATCTCTGAATAACCTACTCCTTCCCAAAAAGGTTTAAGACTGATTCATACATAGTTAAGTTGATGTACGTTTTAGCATGTCGAGAATCTGGTCTAGACTGCAATTTTGTTATAAAAGGTGAAACTAAGGATGAGTTTTTGAAAAACGGCGCGGATCATGCAATACAAAAACATGGTATGCGCGCCGAGGATATTAATTTGAATGATATACCTGTTAATTTATTGTGTCATTCCTTTAACGAAGAAAATAAAGAAAGCTAGATACAAACGCCCGTTACCCATAATGAAGCCTAAACTCCTGTTAAACACAACCGTCAAAGTATAAATAGAAATTTAGGTTTCCCGTTCTAGGGAAAAATCGTATGACGTTTCCTTCTGATTCTACAATGCCAGATATAGAGGAGAAGACAGAAGTAATTTACGGCGAAGAAAATACCGTTAAGAAGGCATTGCATGACTTTTCAGTTGTAAAGGAAAAGGTAGATAATTGCATTAATTCTACATGACCTTCTGTCATTATTTCAACTGAGCCAGTTAGAAAGGCCATAATCGATCTCAGAAATAGGGGAATAAAGGTTCGATTTATCACCGAGATTACTAAAGAATATATCCATTACAGTAAAGAACTGATAAAAATCTCGAATGAAGTGCGACACCTTGAATAGCTTTTGTTCATTTTAATTTGTGATATATCTTTATCATTAGGCATCTGTAGCAATCTCGCAAATTCTCTTGTTTCCACTGACATACATCCATCAATGAATCCATTGTAATACATTCTACCGTACTCATAACATCAGTTACCCTTCTCATGATCGTATGGGTGATATAGAACCTTATGAGTTTGACAAGACTAATAAGAAACAAGAAAGAAAATTTATACTCACATCAACTTTTCAAAAAATAAGCGTTCCTAGCTGTTATTAGACTAACAGGAAAGATTCATTCACAAAGTCATCGGATTAACCCTAGGATATCTCTTCGGAATCTTCCAAGTGCAGGATAACGTTCATAAAGTTTTGTTCTATTCATAGAGAGACCATTCCGTCGTTCATTACGTGAAACGAAATTACTCTCCTGATGATATGTTGTGGCATCGCCTTCGAGAACTAGCTTTGTATCTTTTTCAAACAGACGCTGTCCGAAATCTATGTCCTCGTACCCATAACTACCGTTGAAAGTTTCATCCCACAGTCCAACATCGAGAGCATCTTCACGCCAATATGCTACGT
>JAATVR010000344.1 GCA_014523665.1 Nitrososphaerales archaeon TH526 | reverse complement strand
TTATTAGTCATAATCACGTATTAATATATGGAATGCAAGCAAGAGTTGTTCACGATAAAATCTCAACCATTAATCCTGCTACAGGACAAATAATTCAATCGTATGAAGGTACTGATATCGAACAAATATCATATATTGTCAGTAATGCTAGAACCGCGTTTGAAATGTGGAAAAAGAAAGACTTGGTGGAACGTTGTGACTATATAAGAAATTTGGCGAAGGTATTGAATAATAACAGAGACCGGTATGCCACGGTTATTACACAAGAAATGGGAAAGCCTATAACTCAGTCATATGCAGAAATCGAAAAGTGCATATGGTTATGTGAATATTATTGTGAATACGCTGAATCATTCCTTCGAGATCAAATAATACCGACTGAATTTCGCAAAAGCTTTGTTTCATTCGAACCACTTGGAATAGTGGTAGGGATTATGCCATGGAACTTTCCATTTTGGCAGGTTATGCGATATGTAGTGCCAACCCTGATTGCAGGAAACGTAGCGATTCTAAAGCATTCTAGTGTATGCATCGGCTCCTCCCTAAATATTAGAGATTCACTAACTGAATCAGGATTTCCTGAAAACGTGTTTCAAATAGTCATTGGTGATTACAGAGCAGGTGAAGCGCTTGTCCAGTCAAAGATTGACGCAGTATCAGTTACAGGAAGTGTCAGTACTGGCAAGAGAGTCGCAGAGCTTGCGGCCAAGGGATTGAAAAAATGTGTACTAGAATTAGGAGGGAGTGACCCGTTTATTGTCTTAGAAGATGCTGATCTAAATCATACTGTACCTCAAGCAGTTCATTCGAGATTGTTGAATACTGGCCAAAGTTGTATCGCAGCAAAAAGGTTTATAGTAATGAAGGAAATAGTAGATAAATTCACAAAATTATTTGTACAAAACATTGAAGAAGAAATAGTAGGAGATCCAATGGATACGAAAACCACCGTAGGACCACTAGCTAGAGATAGTCAAAGGCAGACACTAATTAACCAAGTCAATGACTCAAAGTTAAAACATGCAGAAATATTGTTAGGTGGTAACATAATCGATGGCAGCGGCTATTATTATGAACCAACTGTGGTATCTAAGGTAAATCATGAAATGGATATCTTAAGAGAAGAAGTATTCGGTCCGGTTGCACCTATTGTTATAGTGGAAAATGAAGTCGAAGCTATCATGGAGGCAAACAATTCGGAATTCGGATTAGGTGCCAGTATTTGGACTAGCAGTTTTGAAAGAGGACTTAGACTCGCTCGAGAGATTCAAAGCGGAGTGGTCAAAATAAATGAAATGGTAAGGTCCGATCCTAGGTTGCCATTTGGTGGAGTAAAACACTCTGGTATTGGCAGAGAGTTATCAGAATTTGGCATAAGGGAATTTGTTAATGTAAAATCGATAGCAGTAAAAGATATAACAACCAAATTACTCGTGGAGTGAGAAATACGATATACGGGCTAGAAAGGAAAAACGTACCAGCCAACACAATCGAATATCAGAGGTTTTAGATCTAGGCCATATGAGCAAAACCAAGTTATTCAATATTTCAATTCTTAGGAGCAATAGACTTCAGAATTTTTTCTATTGAGACGATGGAATAATGTCAGCTATAGAAAATTGCAAGAAATTAGATCCTCTTAGGCTGAAAGAATTTGAGGCTCTTGGCGAAGAGCTCAACGAAATATATATTAATATTTTAGGACGTGTGCAAAAAGTACATGATAGGTTTCAATTTACAATAAAAGAAAATGAAAATGAAAATGAAAAGTTATGCAGCCTCGACAATCTGTTGTGCTATTTAGCATTAAGAGAACAGAATTTGACTGATTTACAGATGAGGCTAGCAGAAGAGGGCCTTGCTTCTTTAGCAATGTCTGAAAATAATGTACTAGATAGTATCGAACAGGTTCTCAAACACTTTGGAATCAAGCCAGTTAATACTAGTAGCCTATGTAAGCTCGATCCTCAAAATGGAAAATTGCTCCTGACAATGCGTAGTGAATTATTATTTGGTCTGGTACCTAAAGGAAGAAAGACACACATTATGGTAACACTTGATTCTTCTGATATCTATCAGCATGAATTGATAGAACAGCTACTTGAGAACGGTATGGATATTGTTCGAATAAATTGTGCTCATAGCACAGCCAAAGAATGGAAATTACTAGTTGAAACTCTGCGCGATGCAGAGGAACAATTAATTCAAAATGGGAGAGGGGCTGAAGGACGTAGGTGTATGATTTTAATGGATCTGGGAGGCCCGAAAATTCGAACTGGCCCTATGGAGCTTAAAGTACGCCCCCTACAGATCTCTTCCCCTAAAGACATTCATGGTCGTCCTGTGCGTTTTGTAGAAGGATTCTTAGACAGTGAGGCAAATGAGACGGAAGTATTGAACCTGGAAAGAACTTCATCAAGTTTTGTCATAGCGATATCAAGGATCAAATATGGTGGGCTAGGAAGCCTAAGGATAGGTCAAAAAATAACATTTAAGGATGCGCGGGATGGACGCCCACGCAATCTCACGGTGCTAGAACGAATAGGTCCTACTAGAGTAAAAATAGGACTGGAACACACTGCTTTTCTAAATGAGGGTATAAATCTGGAGTGCCAAACAAATGATCCGGATAACGATCGTAAGTGCTCGTTTACCGTTGGAGCTATGAAACCGCAACCGATTGAAATAAGCGTAGAAGCTGGCAATATTCTGCGTCTTTATAGGGATACAAGGTTGGGCCATGACGACGATAGCAACCGCTTTGGTGATGATCCTGCAGGTATCAGTTGCACGTATCCGCGCATCCTTAATCAAGTTAAGGTTGGTCATAGAGTATTCATAGACGACGGAAAGATTGAAGCAGTTGTGAGGTCATCGAATGAGGAGTACCTTGAGTTAGAGATCGTATCACCTCATGGTATGATAGCCAAAATCAAATCTAACAAGGGTATGAACTTTCCAGATTCAGGTATTAAGACCCCGGCGTTAACACAAGAGGATATCAAAAATTTGGATTTTATAGTTAAGCACGCAGACATGGTAGGATTAAGTTTTGTACACGGACCACAGGATATCTATGATCTACACAAAGAGTTAACTAAACTAAATCGCGCAGACCTGGGTATAGTTGCAAAGATCGAAACATCGGATTCAGTTCACAATTTGGCAAGAACACTTGTTGCTGGACTTGACCTACCAAAATTTGCAGTACTAATCGCAAGAGGCGATTTGGCAGTTGAGGTGGGATTTGAGAATTTGGCATTCGTTCAAGAAGATATACTCTGTTTATGTGAAGCTGCACACGTACCTGTAATCTTGGCCACACAAATTCTCGAAAGTCTAACTGAGAGCGGCCTTCGAAGTCGCCCGGAAATAGCAGATGCAATAATAATGGGAGGGCGTGCAGAGTGTGTAATGCTAAACAATGGTCCAAATATACTTGAAGCAGTTATAACCCTATCGCGATTATTGAGTAATGGAGAACGATACTTAATAAAGTATCAACTATTTAGGGAGTTTACTGAGCAGTACGGTATATTTGATGATGAAGACGCGGATTGAATTGCCTTGAAAGTGTGTGTCTGATGCTCTAAATTGGTATAGGGGTCCAATTTCGCCCGAATCGGCTTAATTCTTCAATACAGATGTCTCAAAGGCAAGAATAATAGGAAGAGAGACATCATGAATGCGGTTTCTGCTTCGCTCTATCCGTCGAGTATACGGAACCATCCACCTACATGAAGTGCTCGT
>JAATVR010000343.1 GCA_014523665.1 Nitrososphaerales archaeon TH526 | reverse complement strand
TTTGCTTGTTATGGTTGTTGTTAAAGCACTCCTAACAAGCACTTCCTTTGCCACAGGATTAGAAGGTGGGCCTATATTCCCGTTACTTTTCATGGGTGGTACGTTAGGCCTTGCGATTTCCAAGGGTCTCACATTCATTCCTGAAGGAGTAGGAGTGACCGTGGGAATGGCAGCCCTTGCGTGCGCTGTTTTCCCAATGCCTTTGACGATATCTCTGTTACTCGGGCTTATGGGAGGACAAACAGATCTATTGCCAGTAATTGTTATTGGGGCAGTCATCGGTTTCATAGTATCGAAAGCGATCACGCCCCTACTTCCGAAACCTCATTCACAGCCATCTGGTAATGAAGGAGGCAAGCAGCAAGTGTCAAAATGATTTTGTACCTGCTGGCATCGAAATAGAGTAGTCTTATCTTAAAGATGAGGATTTGAGAAATAAAGTACTTTTATGCTTATGCATTGCAATACAGTTGCTAGCAGTAGTAACAACAGTGACGCCATAGTCTTTATCTGTCGTTGCGTTCAACAATGCAAAACTAATATTATTATTGGTGATTTCATTCGACACCTACGTAGCCCTCAGACATAGGACTGCGTTTGAGCGGGGGGTATTCGTTAGTGAGGTAATGGATTTAATAAGTGTGAGTCAAATCAGAGCATTAGAAGAGGCTTCAAACATAAATTCGCCCGTGCCTGCCAGTAGATAAAACTCACAATTCACAATTTCCTCGTATTTTCGTTGACTTTCAACATTTTATCGCCTCCACTTAGTATGGATTTACTACAACCTTTCCTATCATGTACGGATGGATTGTACAATAATAATCGACTGTCCCGCTTTCATCAAAAAAGTGCACAAATGTGCTCCCGGGCTCAATGGGACCTGAATTAAACCCGGTAGAATTTCCACCTTCTGATGGCTTTCCTTGGGTTACCGTATGGATGACATTATCATCATTGGTCCACTTAATACTGCTGCCAGCAGCTACCTGAACTTCTGGAGGTGCATAAAATTGAGTATTATTAATATTTGATGACCCCTTTGAAATCTTGACTTCGACAACCTCATCCATATAGACGAGTTGAGCATGAACTAATACTATGTAATTTGACGGTATCATTAAGATCGTAAGCACTATCATAATGCTAACACTTGGAGAGTACACCTTTAGGTTTGTGAGCACATTCAATTCAAATGTTGATTAACCTAGATTTTAATAAGTTTTATTGTCCCACTCGAGGAACTCTTAAATTGCTTCTGAGGGTAAAATTATTCACGTCAATTGGGATATCTGCTTCTCTAAACAACACTATTCTCTTGTATGCATCTTTTAGGTCCATGGTTAAAGGGTATTAGTTGACTATTTTCGATTAAGAAAGACTCGCACTTCTGTCATTCTACCTGCAAGGAACCCTAGTAAAGCTCCATAGACCAGATGGAAAGCCAGGGACCCTGTAATAATCAAAGGATACAATCCTTGAAGATGATTCGAAATTTCATAGATGTATTGATTAGATGCTGACGCGGCAAAAGAACCTAACTTTGGTTGTATCCCAACTGTTCCAAGAGGTACGAATAATATGGCCCATAAAGCAATTCCAACAATTAATCCTATCGTTATTCCACGCTTATACCTGTTGGGGGCCATTCTTCTCCAGAATATAGAGGCCTATCCGTACACGTTACCGGTTACAGTGCCCGTGATCAAGTGAAGTCCAAATCCTACATATTGAGCTACCGCTGGGTCATTGATACCTAGTGATAATCCAATTACTGCAAAGAATGTCCCAGCAGGAGTTCCAGAAACGTACTCGACAAGCACTAACATTCCTGAAATTGCACACGCGGATATGAATCCCGCAATAGTACAGTACAGTATGTACATTTTCTGATCGACCTTCCAGATGGACGTCGTTCTTGTCTCTATAACCTTCTTCAACTTATTTAACTATATAAATGATGTCCAACTACAATAACTAGTGACTAGCTAGTTCTCGAGTGAGGATTGCCATATCCATTCATTGCAAGGACGCCTTATCTCATTGCTGTCTATCCTCATTACCACTTTATACCAAAGTTGCTTTGTGTGTGTCACCTCTTACAAAGTGCCTTTTTGATTCTCCCTTTACCTTCTGGACTTGATTTTCATCATACTGTCTTTTGAATAATTGTTGTTTAGTACTCATAACCTTGTGCGCATGGTCGGCACGAATTTTAGAGACAAAAGAATCCTTAACAAAACGGTTCTAACAAAGTGTATATGTTATCAAGTTCATGCCTGAGGTTACCTGTTCGATAACTAGCTAGTACGCTAGGTCTACTGCTATTTTTTGGCTTGTATAGTACACCCTATTATCTAATCAATCTAAAAATCTTCTTAAGCCATCGTTTATGAAATAGGGACAGTCTTCTCTAAATCTAACAAAAATTAACTTTTGTAGTTCGGCATCATAATACATGACTGTAATGGATTATTAGAAGCTGTCTAAAGACACTTTTGACCTAGAAAGATTCGTTTCGCTGCTAAATGCGATAGGACTGGCGAAATCAAATAGACTGCTCTCTCCAGATCTAACAAAAGCATCGGTCCTCCAAGCGTGGAATAGATGGAAATTACGCAATACCATGAAAAGCAGTATCGGAAAAGGAAAATTTGCGATGGCTGAAGACGAAAGGGTGAGGCGATTCGCAATACTAGCTGACAACGAACATCTCCTTCTCAGAAGTACTGAAGTCGATGCTGAATTAAATATGATTTACGATACTCTTAAGCTAATTCATGATTAAGACCCATGATAGAAAACCGTCCCTCGAAGATACAATAGATTTACAATCATAAAGCAGTAGATTTATCTGTATCGTATTCGCTCCATTGTGGTGATAATTATGTCTCTATCCTACGATACGCTAAAGATTTACTACTTGTTGTTGACGCTGCCAGTGCTAATACTACATATATCTCTAAGTTATGATATACAATCTATCGCTGGGTACGCAAAGGAGGATCTTGCAACATCCTATATCAACGACAAGAACAACAACGTAGCCGTATTTGATAGTATATTAGGTATTTTTGGAGGCAAACTATTTGAACACAAGATAGAAATCGATGCAAACCAAATATTCCCAAATGAAAGTCTCAAGCGTGAAATGATTGACAATTCTACATCACTAGAATTTACTATGCCAGTTCTGCACTATAATATCTTAGGTTTTAACATATCTGCTTCAAATATTGAAGTAAATGCAACTTCAAACAAAGTAATTGATGATGGCAATAAAATAAGAATAGATTTTCCAGTTATGCTAGCAAAGAAGGTAAATGTAACCAATGAAATAACAAATCACAATTTCAATGATGTAGATTTGTCGTCCACCTATGCCATCTATGATCCAAAGACTGATAAGTTCATATTTCACATCCCTTTTGAAGTAGCAGCTAGATATCTATTAAATGGATCATAGATAGTGTTAGTATCTGATTTTAACATTCTGTACGCCTACCATATTTTAATATGTATTTTGTTCTCATTTTATTAAGAACTTGACAAGGCCATCTTGAGAAGATCAGTAATGAGTATGACCACTGTTTTTTAGCACGAAAGATGAGTTTTACTAATGTTACTATCAGAAAGGATCCGATCCTAATATCAACAGGACAAAGAATAATAATTAAAATATGCATGATATACTCATAGCCTACGTCAGCTTTACACTCATTTAGCGCCTCTTTCTGAAAAATGGAATGATTCGGATAATCAGCAGGTTCGATAAACTGAACATCTTTCTGAGGACTGCAATGTATAGAGGATTTATTGGATCCCCAGATTCTCTGTAGAAGATAGATAATTCATCAACCGTTACCGTCTAGTGTAGTGAACTTGTGTAGTGCATTTTTTTAATTTGAAACTTGTTTGTTCGTGACAAACGAAAATCGCTTTTTTTATTTAAGAATTG
>JAATVR010000342.1 GCA_014523665.1 Nitrososphaerales archaeon TH526 | reverse complement strand
TCTTTATTTACTCCTGGCATCTCTACCACTACTTTTATCTCTTTATCTGTGGTAGAAATGTCGACTAGTGGTTCTCTTTCAGAAGATATTAATGGCCTAGTACCAAACATTCCTTTCCCTAGTCCACTCCGTCCCTCCCGGAATGGCGATTTGACATTTCCGAACTCTCTTACTTTAGGTCTACCGTCTGGCCCAACGGTCATGGAATACCCATATACAAATGGACCATATTCTCGCACTTTTGCTCCTTCTGGCGTCTCATATTCCCTAACTAAATCTTTAGGAGTACTTGATTCAAATTGCTTAAATCCTTCTTCGAACTCCCTTTCCATACGATTTCGCATCTCATCAAAGCTCTTAAATACATCATCAAAACCTGATCTGCCCTGGAAGTATTTCTTAAACCAATCAGAAGGCTCTATGTCCCAGAAACTCATTGTTTAATACGTCACCAATATTATTTTATGACAAATCATAATTTAAGTGTTACTCACATGCCATGAGTAACAGGTTTTGATTTTCAAGAGAGAACAACATATTGTATATAAGGTAGTTAACTATAACATGCAATATTTTTTGCGCATCCTTCTTTATTATACCGTTGCCGCTGACATATTTAGATAGCCCGTTTGAACTACTATTACAATTAGAAAATAAATCATAATATGACAGTTTTGAATCTTGAATGTGGATTGTAGTGGAGCTCAAGTTTTATCCATATCTAAAAGGTGATAACAGTAAAAATTAAATATAATAAACACTTACTGTTAGTAACGGAGTGAATGTTTAAGAGCATGTCTTTGCAGCAACGATTACAAGTCAACATCGTGTTGTTGAAAGGGAGTACAACTAAAACAAAAGATATACAAGATACCAATACAATGGCTGCAAGAATTATGGTCGAGATTTTGGAGTCTGGTTTGGATTCTTAGTGGAGAGAAAGCGAGGAGGAAAATGTACAAGAAATTAAAAGGAAGGGGATTAGAATTATGGTAAGAAAGAAGATGAACCGTACGCCTCCGCTAGCAGACACTAATGTGCTTTTAGATGTATTAGGCAATGAAACGAGAAGAAGGATCCTGAACATGATTTCACATGAACCTATGTATTTTAACCAACTAGCTAAGGAGATACAAACAGGTCAACAGGCAATCTTGCGTCATGTGAAGATTTTGGAAGATACCGGTTTGATTGAATCTTATGCCATGAGAAGCGAATTAGGTGCTCCAGACAGAAAATACTATAGAGTTAATTCCTCTTTCAATCTAAGTATTTCAATTTCTAATGATAATTTCACAGTGAGAAATGAAGACATTGAGGAGTTGAGATATAAAGAGGCAGACGCTCTTTACAAGAAATTCGATGAACTTGATTCTATCGTTCTTAATCATGATGATGATAACACTCTAGACGAATCCAGTGATAGGAATACAAAAAGTAATCAACGAAAATCGGTTATGTCACTTGATCAGATACTATTAAAGTTGCAACAAAATTTAGAAGATACAGAAGGACAAATTTTACATCTAGAGTCTCGTCTTAATGACCTGCGAGCATTAAAACAAGCGATACTTAAAAAAATACATGACATAGAGAAAGAAAATTTTGATGATTTAGAACGTAGACTTATATGCTCTATAATGGAAGGGCCAATGTGTCGAAAAGAAGAGCAATTAACCATTTCAGAGCTTGCTGAAATATTGGATAAGAATGAAAAAACAATAAGAAATGCACTATCTAGAATTACTGATAAACTAGAAATCGGTAGTAGTATATACGAATTGTTTAGGAACCTGACATAAGACGTACGTCAAGCATAATTGTGGATTTATTGATGGATTAAATACATGTAATCTTAAACATCTGCAGCTGGCTTTTTAATATGACTTCATAATCTAGAAAAGAAGTTTAATTTCTTGTATTCGCATTATCAAAATAAGTCAACTAATTCCTGCCCAACTGACTAGTAATATTTTAACCTATTTATGATCTAACTCCAATTCGTGTCTAAAAATAGATTGTTGCAGCAAAGTCTTGTTGTCTAACAATCATCAAAGTCATAAAATATTATATGCATGCATCATTACTGTTTATAGTATCATCACAAATAGAAATTTTAAGTTATCAATCTAGTACCCGATTTCATAAATCGCTTACCTGACAATCTATTCTGTCTGTCTTATGAAGTTGGTTTTTATCAAAGAAACCAAACCTAGTGACTGACTATATAAACATCATGCGAGAACCAAAGTTAGTAAGATTTGTAGGCTTCTTTTTTTGCCTAATCTTAATACTACATCCGTATGAGGATTTAGAAATCGTTGCTACTTCTCCTTATCTTTGTATAGCTATCTATATGAAGAAAAATCAGACATTAATAATGACTATGATGAGCATAAAGCAAAAACAGGCCAATTCAACTACAGCTCATACTGACCTTCAATATGGGACAGGAACTATCGATATTGAGGGAGCACTTTAAGGAAGAGATAGATGTGACAAATACTAGACGTGGATAACAAACAACGATGTAAAGAAGAAAAGGGCGGGTGGAATATTATCGATGTATGATACAGTATTCTGGCCTTTATTTTTTGCTTATTATCAAGATACTACGCGATCAACAGAAGTTAATACTGCTGCAGAAACATTCTCATCTATAGACTGGTCTGATTGTCTTGTCTCATCATCATATCAACGCTTTAAGATTTCCTTAGGCTCTATAGATCATATCTTTCGTCACCCCATGATAAACCGCTGTCATCGGCTCCTTGTGATTTGCAAATGTTTTATCAAGCAACTTTTCTCATTCAAAGTCACAAACAAATATGTTCTTTAATCAGGCCACATCTTTATACATATGAGATCTTCTGGCTAGTTCGTGATCGGCTCTGAATCTATCACTTGAGCACCACATGTAAAAACTATTAGAAGGATTCGGCTACAAATTTTAAAAAAATGCTATGAAAAGCCGCCATTGGCGCGCAGAACTTGACCGTTGACCCATCCGCCGCCGGGGCTAGCAAGGAATGAAACCACATTAGCCATATCCTCTGGCTGGCCAAGGCGTTCTAGAGGGGAAAGCTTGCTAAGTTGATCTATTTGTGTTTCGGTCTTACCTTTGAGGAACAATTCAGTCGCTATTGGGCCTGGGGCAACGGCGTTTACAGTTATATCACGACCTCGCAATTCATTAGCAAGCACGCGAACCAGACCCTCAACGCCAGCTTTAGAAGCGATATATGGACCATAAGTTGGAAATGCCTTAGCAATGACACTACTCGAGAAAGCGATAATACGTCCACCGGTAGAAATATGTTGAGACGCTCTCCCTAATACCAGAAATGTGCCTCGGAGGTTGGTGGTAATTACTTTGTCAAAAAGCTCCAGGTCGCCTCCAGTTATAAATAAAGTGGCATGATACCTGCGCAATTCACCACAACGTTGATCCCACCGAAAGTATCTAGTGATTTCTTAAAAAGACGATCTACATCTTCTGCATTTGCCACATCGGCTTGCACGGTTATCGCTTGCCCGCCTATAGCCTTAATTTCTGATGTAACTTCGTCGGCCTTGGCTGCGTTACCTGCATAATTCACCACAATCGCGAAACCGTCGCGTGCTAGCCTGGTTGCTACGGCGCGCCCAATCCCGCGGGAAGCTCCGGTGACAATGACACTTTTGGTTAAGCCCTGTGTCGTTTGATATTCACCAAAAACGTAAGTAGATAGCTGCTGCAGTTCTGGTGATTTAATTCTTCCAAATTACGGAGCATGAATAACACTGTAAGATAGATTTTCAAACTGGAATTTATGATAGAATACTAGTTAAATAAGATATATTACAATCCCACTTTTGGTTGATATAAGTTCTTTACGATGTATAAATTTCTACTTTAAAAGAAAAAAAGAGCGTATGTTTAGTATTTTGTCTTGCTATGGGATTGATCTGCTGTACAGCTTTCCTTCTAATGCTAGTTTGTACATCTCTGCTACGTATGGGTTCTTGGCTGGTGTTTCTGCTCCAAGTTCAACCAATCGTGCATATACTCTTACGACATATGCTA
>JAATVR010000341.1 GCA_014523665.1 Nitrososphaerales archaeon TH526 | reverse complement strand
TTTACTTGTTTCAAATTGTAGACGGCGATAAATTAATTGTTGTGAATTGAAAAACTTTGGAGCAATGCTAAGTCATACTCAGTCCACTTTAATTAAATATCTTTTTACGTGCTGCACGTTCCCCCTCTAAAAGAGTGTTTTGATATAGGACACTTTTTTCTAAATAGCGATTGGATCTGAGCTCATCATCATTGTATAAGGTTATACCATGAATCTCAGAAGTGTATTTTCCAGTTGTAAAGTTTCTTGCTGGATTATTAACATCCACCAAGTTGCAATGGATGGATTGATACCTTAGGTTTCCAGGTTTGTAGAATATTCTTTCTATATACCTTTCTCTAATGCTATTCGGTTTTTCGAAGTGCTTCTCAAAAATCTTAATTCCATAAACATCGGTAATATCTCCGCGGTAACCACTATTTATCTTTGAATTCCGTACATTATCCAGATGTAGTAGAAACTCTGCCTTGTTTATGACGGCGAATTCGTCTGAGTCAATGACAAGAAGGAATTCTATACCCTGATCGCCGGCAAATTCGAGATACTTATTTCTTTTCTCAATCTCTGTAAGGTTAGGGTAGCAGTAATAAGCTGAATTGGAAAAAGATTCTACAACATCTCTTGAATTATCACTGCTAATATCATGGTCATCTTCAAAATACCTAAATTTTCCATCAATGACCATCATTAGATCGACGTAATCATGAATGGAATTCATGCATCGTCGCAGTCCTCTTTCATCATCAAATGATACGATTCCAGCTGCAATTCTCATACTTTCCTTCATCCTTTCTATAATCAATCCAATAGAAGTGATAACCACTTATATGAGGATATAGCCAAGGGGAAGAATAGTGGCCTGCAAAGGTATCTGCGTTAATCATAGAGCACTGAGACCTCATGGGGCTGATATCAGCAGATACGCCACAGGACAGAAGAGGTGTCAGATTTGCTGTGTGTTTGTCATTTGGGGTGGTCTGCACTGCCCTTGTTGTGGATCTAGACTAAGACTGAAACCACGAATTATGAGATTAAAGCAGAGATTGAATGCAAACTTGCATGAGGATATAACGAAGCGGTACTAGTAGCTCGTCACCACCATGTTGACAAGCTACCTGATGAATACCCTCTCAATTGCACATCTCGTTTTACCGATGACCAATGTAAAATCGTGTGTCGATCATTTGTCATGATGATCATATTATCGGCTACCTGACACTCTCGCCATCGGCGCCACAAAACCAACGATAACGTCAAGAGGCAGCAAGAAATACAAGTATTCTTAAGTAATGGTTGTCAAGTAAATAGTAATGTCATATTATCAATCAAGCTCGAGGGATGGACCTTCGAATCCTAAGAATGGATATCAAAGAGTAGTAACAAATCATGATGGGGTCAGCCACCTACAAGTTTTTATGAATGGGAGCTGGAGGCACGATTATAGATGTAGGGAACATACTAACAAAGATTGCAGGACAAAATAGGGATCTGGAGGGAAATAAAAGCTAAGAATAACATCAAAGTTAAGGTTACCGCTACAACAATGCAACTACCCGTTCAAACGTAAATAAAAAGGGTTAGATACATTTAAAAATGGTTTATTGCAATGATGGCAGATAAGCAGACTCGGATTCATTTTTCTTAGGTTTCGCATCAGACAGTAATAGTTGTAATTTATTTCAGAGTACAATTGTTAGCTTGACAAGATGCAATGTATCTTGAAGATTTCAAAGAAAGACGTAATAATAACCTGGTCTCTTCAAACATTACGAAGAAAATCGGAATCTGCAAAAACTGTGGTGATGATATTCCCGACGATAGCAATTCTGATATGTTTTGTTCGGAACAATGTGGAGTAGAATATCAAATGGAACACGACAGAAAATAATGACATTGCCAATCATATTTAGGATACCAATAATACACAACAATTCTGACATTGTTTACTATATTTTGTAGATCATTAGAAGAATAATACAAGTCCGCAGGTCTAGTCCCAATAGGATTGGAAACAAACGTCTGCTTAATTTTTTTGATACCAAATAACCAATTGAAGTGAATGAATAGCTCAAATTACTACAAATATGAGTAATTCTTACTTCATATCTATGCCTTTATCTTATTCCTTTTACGTCTCTCAGCTTTCGCATACTTTTTGCTCGCCGATCTCCGTTCAGTATATGCCTTGGTTTTGGTTCCTTGCCTATGAGTCATTAGTTGAATAATCAAGACTAGAGATATATCTGTGTCGAACCGCTAATCATGATGTGGAATAAACGGACTCTGAAGCCTCGCCAACCCAGGTTCCTTTTGTGTTTAAGGAAAGCACGTCATCTGGTCATACTTACTATGATTTGTGAGTATTTCATATCGCCTCACAATACATCAATATTCCAAAATATGCATATATGACCAACCAGCGTGAGCATTCCTGAAAAACCACGTGTCATATTAGTGCCTATTTCCATCTGCTTGGCTATACTTTCTTCTATGGAAAATAGATATACTTCAAGACCATTCATTAGATTTTGTACGTTTGAATGGTTGTTGTAACTATTTTTTTATCCCTATTACTGGCGTTCTTTTCCTTAAATCTCTATGGGAAGTAGTGCAATAACCACAAAAATCCTGAATATTGCCTTTTGTATGACACATACACTCACAACTGCTACCCATCGAAAAATTCTTCCTTCGTCTCAATTATTTGTATCAATGTACAGTCGGTGTGACCATTATAATAGCATTACTATACGACAGTAATATGAATCCGTTAAAATTGTTCTCGATCTATGTTGAATCCTATTAATGAGTTACAATCATTATGCAAAGCATAGTAACATCCTTTATATGATCTGCTTCTACATAATGGATGTAGAATACGGTCCACGGGAAGCTTGACTTAGGATCCATACACTTAAGTAGTTAGCTATGTTACTATACCTATTGAAAAAGGAAGGCGTTGTAATGTATGCCGTGATAACGACAGAAGAGATGTTTGTCAACGTCTGAAATTGTTGCTAAGGATCGAGAACGAATAGCTTCAGTATGGATGAAATTTGCTAGGATAATTGACAGTTGTTTCAGAATCGCAAATTAGCTCTTTGGAATTCTAATTGGCAGAAACATTGTGACTATTTTAGTAAAAAGAGTTCACCTTAATAGAGGCGGTGGTGCCGGTGCCAGAATACCCCAACCATATTCACATATAAGTTTGTTTAACCATATCATACAGTACATGTTGTGTGATAATCTTTCTTGACCCAAAATAGTTTTCCACTAAGGCAATGGCATGTCGATCATATGGAAAAAATAGCTCTAAAGTTTGTAACAGGTCTTTCTCCAAATGCTACCGCTTGGGAGAAAAAGATCTTTAAGCGTTATGGTAAACTAGCCAATGTTTGTAGGCAAATAAACTATGACATCAAACAAGGAGCTACAAACGATCAAGTTCTTTTGTTTTTACAGAAGATTAGAAATGATTCCTCCTTTTCTGTTCTCAGAGCTGATAGTGGAACCCTCAACAGATTAGAGGAATTGGAGAATGAGTTTCTTCCAGACAAAAAGACATACCATTGGTATTAACTGTAAACTTGAGTATTAAGGCATTATTGGACAGATAAAATAGTTGCAGACAATTGTCTATCTATATCTATCTAATTATTTCCCTTTATTCCATTTGCAACTAGTACCGAGTAGCAACCAAGTCCACAGCGTTCGCAGATTGGCTTCAATCCATTTTTAGTATCAGAGCTTCCAATACAACATGGCTGCTTTACTCTCCCTAAATGATCCAAAGA
>JAATVR010000340.1 GCA_014523665.1 Nitrososphaerales archaeon TH526 | reverse complement strand
TTATACAGGATATTACCTACTGGCGAAGGAGCTACTTCTACCGGAGTTCCTTCCCCTACGCCTCCGGACACCGTTACTCCCCCAGTTACTGATGAAGGTGAATCGGAAACCGAAGAGGGTGCAGAAGATGAGGTGAACGGGCATCTTACTAAATGTCTAACGATCAGAACTATACTGATATAGAGGAACAGTCAGAAGAAGGACAAGACCCTTTATCAGTGAGAGAATCAATCAGTGGTGCAGAAAGCCCCCAGCATATGAGGAAGAATAACGTAAACAAGAACAGGCGCACAAAGAATACCTGTAGCCTTATAGCCGGTGGAGAGCCACCCTTGACTAACATCTGTAGTAAGAATAACCATAAAAATAAAGATTTGCAAAATGTTAGAGTTGAACTTCTTGAAGACATTTCAGTCCAGATAAGGAGTTCACAAAAGGCGCTAGCTCATCATAGACGTGATTTCAATCATCATAGACAAGATATCAATCTAAGATTGTCAAATATGGAAAATCTACTCGGTTGGATTATATCCAAAATGGAACTCATTAAGATAAAAAAAATCTTCCTTAAACAGGAAGCCCAACCAAAATTGAAGTTATAGAAAAGGAAAATCAATGACAAAAAAGCATGGCATTGACTTAGATGAATATGACGATGAGGTCTATGCTGCAGCTGAGGAACTTTCAGAACAGGAGGAATTCATTGATCTTGCCAACTTTGTAGATAATAGTCCCGTTGAATACGTCATAAAAATAATCAAGAGAACGGTCAAAGGCGAAGATGGGGGAATCAGGATCGTGCTAAACCATTGAATAATCAGCATGCTAACTACACCTGTAATTGCAAAAACGATTGCATATTGTAAATGATGAGAATGAATGGATAAATTGCTTGTCAGAGGTCTGAATCTGTCTTGCCAGGTCAACTTAGGTTGAAGCTGTTCTTGGATAGGATCCGCTGTTACAGTACGTTGCTTTGAGGTTTTACGGGGCAGAAAGATGATGCCACCTACTATAGCCCAGAGTCCACCTACAAAAATTAGCAAGAAGTACTTAGAAGTAGGAGCAGCAGAAAGAAATGGATCGTTACTGGATACGTTCACTATCAACGTGGAACATAAAAGTCTAAGTCAAATGATTCACGAACTCTTCATGGACCGGTGGGAAAAAACCAAGAACGTTAATGCGAAGCTCTATTTGCAACGTCAATAAGAGATATTATGGTTTCGCCTCGTATACTAAATTGAATGGGGTTTGGGTAGCGCGCTTAAAGTGTTTGAAGCCAGCGTCCTTCACTAATTGAGATGTACGACGCTCACCTGCTTGGGCTCCAAGTGCTGGCCCGTTGTGTGCTAATGATGCAGGTACACAAACTAAACTTGACCCGGCATAGAATACGCGTCCAACAGGATTTAGATTGTCTTCCAGATTATCATTTGCAAATGGTTCAACAATCATCAACGTGCCATCTGGCTTTAACGTCTTCAATACATGAGAGGCGGCACCACTAGGATCACCCATATCATGCAGACAATCGAAGAATGTCACCAAGTCATATCCGTTACCCTTAGAAGAAAAGTCAGTAGACGATGCCAGTTCAAATGTTATAGTGTCCTCAGTTAGTCCTTCATCCTTTGCTCGTTTGCGTGCTACTTCGATAGAGGGTCCATGATAATCAAATCCAATGAATTTACTTTTGGGATATGCTTTTGCCATGATTATAGTGGAAGTGGCATGTCCACAACCTACATCGGCCACAACCGCTTCCCCGCGCTTTAGTTTATCCTCAACTTTTCCTCCATCTAGTGAAGGAATCCATGAACTCGCGATATTGGCCGCATAGTATGGTTTCATAAATCTCTCAGTGGCCTCATATAAGTTATGATCGTGATCTCCCCAATCAACTCCTTTTCCAGTACGAAATGCATCTATAATTTTAGGCTCATCTCTGAAGAATGCCATTGCACCTTGAAAACCACCAAGAGAAAATACAGGACTATTTTCGTTAGCCAAAGCCATTGCTTGTTCTGGCGGCAGGGTGTATTTTGCCGCGTTGGGATCGTAGCTGATATATCCGCTAGCAGCCTGATTCGCCAGCCATTCCCTTATGTAACGTTCGGTGGTGCCTGTGCGCCTAGCTAGCTCCGCTGCGGTAATTGGTTTAGAATCTGCCATTGCCTTGTATAATCCAAGTTTATCCCCTATTATTACTAGAACGGTGCTCCAAGCTGCGCCAAGGTCGTTT
>JAATVR010000027.1 GCA_014523665.1 Nitrososphaerales archaeon TH526 | reverse complement strand
TGTATGGACCATTTGTTTATGGTTATTCCATGACTGTTGGACCAGATGGCAGACCTAAGGTAAGGGAGTTTGGGAATGTTAGGTCTCCGTTTAGTAGCGCGGGCCTATTTACTAGGCCATCTATCACAACTGAAAGAGAACCGCTAACAGAAGTGACAACTTTAGATAAAGATGTGAAGGTAGTTGAGGAAATGCCTGGTGTAAGCAAAGAGAACATACAGATAAAATCCTATGATCATTCAGTTGAAGTAACTACGACTGACCCTAGAAAATATCGCGAAGTTAACAGATATTGAAACGGCTAAATCAGCATTCAATAATGGAATCCTTGAAATAACGTTTAAGAGGAGAGAGCAACCGAAGCCTAAAGGAAATGAAATAAAAATAGAACAACACAAAGCATCTCAAATAATTTAGAATTGATAACTAGTCACTCTGCAGATTGTTTCTGATAGAGAATTCTGTGTGACAGGTGGCAATGTCCGACCATGTGACAGTGTTCGACCCGAGCGGACAATCGAGCAACATCACGGCTGCATGTTAGGTAAATAGGCCTGAAACTGAAGAAAATCTGATTGGGCCCCTCTTGCCACTCATCTAGAACCTAATACATTGACGCACATTCGAGCAGAAAGATTTTGTTCATGAATATCATGCCATAAATGACTGAATCAGCATACAATGCCAAATAACCTTTAAAGACTTACAAAGATAAATCAACTTCAACCTGAACGAAAAAAACGGCTGGACCAATTAGGGATGAATATTGTGACTACTAATAGAACGTGCGAGATTTGTGGAGCACTTAGCAAGCCAGTGGGCAGTTTTCTTTACGATGCAGAATATAGCTACGATGATTACTATCAAACCGACTCAGTTAAGGTATGTCCTTATAGCTTAAAGCTCGAATGTATTGATTGTCATAAGAAAGAGCATTCCAGTGATTTAGCAAAAGAATAGTGTGTATTAATTCTCCTTGCCTGAGAACTTTATTTTTTGTTCATATATTTAGACAGATAATTTACCCTTCAGAAGTAGAACTCTATAACTCTGAATTAGGATCAGTATACGCCCAAATCTTCAATTCCGGCTGCAGGACTCGTTATTGTCCAATGGTTTAATATGACCACCACTACTAGTATCATAATTATTTGTTGTAAGTCTAACCTCAATAAGTGTTATCGCAACGCCTACATTAGTATCATATTTGTATCATGATTCTCTTTCTCAAAGTATCTACGGTACACTTTGTTCCTAAATAGTTGCATCTGTCTACCATTCAATTAATTGCTAGGTCAGCCTCTTTTAGTAAAGCTGTATTGACTTTAAATTCAGATATTTTTGTAGGAATAAGCTCTATAGTGCCCTTTAGAATTGTTCTTTCATTGTTTGCCCCGACATCATTAATATCGTTAAGGTTGTGATCGTTGAGATCGCCGCCTCTATTTCTCACATTGCTCTTATAATGGGAGTCTCTATCGATTTCACCACTATTATTGCTGACAATTTCACTATTATTGACAGTAGTAGAAGTACTTTGAGCAATACAAGCATCCTCGTCTAGGTGTAACAGAAAAATAAATGACAAATCGTTTCTATAATCAGAATCTACTGCGTAGTCATCTATAAAATCTCCGCAATCATACATTATTAACTTTTTGTCATCATAGATTTCGATTCCTTGGGGCATATGGTTACTATGGCCCCAATAGATGTCGGCACCTAAATCCAATATGCCATGTGCAAAATCTGAGTATTCTCTTGATGGCACTTTTCTAAAATGAGGACCAACATGGGAAGCAACAATCACAATGTCCGATACGCTTCTAGCCTTCCCTATACAATATCTGAGTCTATCGTTATAATATGCTTCATTGCTTGAAGATAAGTTAATTGGAATATAATTTATCCCGGGGTAATTCTCACGTGCTTCCCATTCTGACTGATTATCTGTCAAAGAGACTATTCCAATTTGAATATTGTTGTCATTATTGTTGTCATTAGAGTTATCGTTTTTGTATTTGCTCTTAATACTTCGTATAAATCCTTTATCACAAGGGCTCTTGTTATTAATACTTCCGTCGACACCATCATTTCTCTCATTAATACCACCAGTCTTGAGAATATCGTTGATATTACTTACGTTTACCAAAACACTCTTACTATTATTAGTATCATATGACAGTGGTTTGCGTTTCAGGTCTAGTATTGCTGGTTGCATTGCCTCCTTTAAATTTCTGCCTGCACCTGAATGTGCTATTCTGTTCTCATCAAGGAGATCAAGAGTATCTATTAATGCTTCAATATCATAGTCCAATATGTGGTTATTTGCTAATGATAAATAATCTATGTGAGCAGTCCTTAACTTCAATAGCTTCGGGATCGGCTCGGAAATGAAACGCTTTAAACGTCTTGTTCCATTCTCTACCCTTGGCTGATAATGCGCATTCAAGGTTTATAAGAGATAAATCAGCATTTCTAATTATATCTAAAGTATCTCCCCAGACATACATATAATTTTCCCAATTAAGAACATTATTAACAAGCCTTCCAAGCATGACATCTCCGGTAAACAGAATCTTCATACTGGTACCTAATTTTATGAGTACTTGGACAATATAACAATTGAAATCATTACTTACCGATCTACATTTGGCTTGCAAATAGTAATTGTTTAACGTGCATATGCCCTGAGATAGTTAAAAGCAGACATGACATTGTGCTGCCTTCTCAAACCATTACTTTATAATTAAACCATGTCGCTGATTTATTTTTCAATTGGATATGAACTTCTGTAGGTAAGAATAAGCTTCGTTTTGATCCCGCTCTTTTCGGCGTATCTTATGTGTTGATTCTTGATCGTCTTCGGCCAGATCATTACAGTGAATCCGGTCATTGCCTTTCCGACTTATCCCTATGCCGCTTCTGCTGACAAGGAGTGTGAAACAAGATTACAAGGGAAGCTGGACGAGTATAACAGTTGCAGATATGTATGGGATCACTGGTATGGGATAACTTTAAGACTTCATTCTACTGATAGGAACAAAGAATGACGGGTAGTTGTATCTCCTAATAGTCGGCATATACTATTCATCGGTTCCGACTATGGTATACTGGTATTTGATATGCATGTAGATATATATACTATGAAATAACCATCTTCTTGACACGGGCTAGTATGCTCCCTTACCATAAACCGTCCGTATACTCAGCACCAAGTAGTGAGTTTACTTGACCCCCTTTAGGAATAATCCGTGGAAGAAGTTTTTATATGGTTATTTGTCGTCGATGAATTGGAAATCTAGCATGAATTGAAGCACCAGGGCTAAGAGGTCAGCTGATGGTGCTGATTCTGATGGTAGCATAGGATTAAACTTAGAGATAGATATCTTATTTCTTGATCTCAAGAGAGTGAATTATCAAATCTACTGATGGGCTCTGATATCTGACATTAACCTACAATGTTAGTAGAATCCGCATTTCGTGGGGTGTTACTGCGGCCGGTCACAAATACTTCAGGATCTCACGGCTATTACCCTATTGTTTGCTGCGTGCTATGGAGTACTTATTGCGGATGTAGACGTCAAAATTGAAAAAGCTGCTCTACATTAGTATCTACTTCGAGCAATATAACGATTAATCAGTGACCCATAACAAGAATCTGGATTTAAACACGGACAGCAAACTTTACGGGTTTGATCTCTTTTTGCTACCCCTTTATTACGCCCAAAGGCACCAATCTTGCAACCTTGGTCGCGATTCCTAACTTATGAGAAATATTTGCTATCACATCTACATCTTTATATGCTGCAGGTACTTCTTCTAGGATACTTTGTCTTGTCAATGACTTGATATAAATCCCTTTAGACTCTAATTCGTTCTTCACCATTTCATAGGAAGAATACTTCCTTTTTGCGGCAGCCCTTGACATAGTTCTCCCAGCTCCGTGGGCTGTGGATCCAAATGTTAGATCCATTGAGTTGTGGCCTCCTACCAGTAGCCAACTAGCAGTACCCATAGAACCAGGGATTATTACAGGTTGCCCTATTCTTCGGTACATTGTTGGAATATCCTGAGATCCTTTTGGAAACGCTCTGGTAGCTCCTTTTCTATGCACTATCAAATTCTTGTTACTGAGGCTGGGGAATTTATCATAAAAATTTTTTATTTTATGTTGCTCTATCTTAACAATATTATGTGCTACATCATATACTAACTGCATATCTAAATCTCCTTCACCTAATTTTAATATCTTTTCAAAGGTTTTCCTAGTCCAATGTGTTATAAGCTGCCTATTGGTCCAAGCGAAGTTTAAAGCGCATTTCATTCCTTTCACATAGTCTACCCCTTCCGTAGAATAGTATGGAACGCAGGCTAGTTCTCTGTCCGGAATTTTTATATCGTACTTTCTTAGCGCGATTTCAGATACTTTAAGATAATCACTGCACACCTGATGGCCAAAACCTCTTGAACCGCAGTGAATAAGTACCATTATCTGCCCTTCACCTAAGATCCCCATTGCAATCGCCGCTTCTTCACTAAAGATCTTTTCGACTTTCTGAATTTCAAGGAAATGATTACCAGACCCCAAGCTACCAAGTTGTGGGGTTCCTCTTCTTTTTGCGATATCCGAAACTTTGGAAGTATCCGCTCCCTCAACGCAACCGTTTTCTTCGCATGCATCCAGATCTTTATCCAGCCAACCATATCCGTTCTTGACAGCCCATTG
>JAATVR010000339.1 GCA_014523665.1 Nitrososphaerales archaeon TH526 | reverse complement strand
TATTCCAAAAAGAATCAGAACAATCATACAAATCGCCATAATAACTGCAATCTTTTTTCCTATCCAACCACCGAAGATAAACATTAGAATTACAGTAGCCATCCAGAACATTTCCCTCCCATAGAGTGTCATCCATATCATGAATTGATTGAGAAATGAGTTGTAGTGCGATTCATTTATTTTAAGAAATAAAGAATAATCATATTTGTACAAATGTAATATGGGTAAGGCACCTTCTATTCTAGGTGAAACCTGAAAGCAAAGGTGAATGAAAACTGAAAGAATTACTAATGAACCGTAAAAGTACTTGTTCACTCTCATCTCAATATGTAACTATTATAGCAATTAAAGTATAGGTCAGTCTTGTATTTACTCCAACTCTTCCCTAATACGCCTTAACAGTTGTTCTGCAGTAATGGGCTTTTTGATAAAACAGCCTATACTCTTTAGAGGATGCACTTCTCTCGCTGCATTAATATTTATCTCTCCAGAAGTCATAAAACAAACCCTGACATTGAGGTCCCTCCGTACTAAATTCTGGGCTAATTGAAAGCCGTCCATTAATGGCATGTTTACATCAATTAGTAATAGATCATAGAAATTGGGCTCAAATTCGAGTAGAGCAGTAACTGGATTATCATAACTGTAAACCTGCATGGTCGGATCACTTTCTAGCCCAACACGTAAGGTAAATACAATATCAGAGTTATCGTCAACCACTAGAACCCTTTTGTGCTGTTGGGGTTCAGAGGATAATAGTGTTGAAGATGATTTAACGCGGTCAGGTTTTAACTGTTCAGTATGGACAGTCACCTTCTTTGGCCCTGGATAATCAGTTGGATCTTCTTTATTCACATTGAATTAGTGTTTCCTATTTGTGATAAGGCATAACCCCATGAAATAAAAATTTTTAGGATCTTTTATTATACATAATGTGACATTTTGCATATAACTTCGAAGAATGAAGGATTTTCCTACCACAGGACCAATAGTATAGAACCATTTCATCGGTGGATGTTGACAACCATAGGTTTTAGATACGCTATCGTATAACTACTTGACAAACAAGGTATAATTTCCTTGCCGAGTAGTTATTGGCTGGGAGATATCAGTTACACGATCTTGAACATTGAAAACTAAATTGTGTTGACCCGGTGTGTGGGGCGATAGGAAAAGAAAGTATCCGTCGGCCAATGCTCTAGATTTACCACTCTTGATACCTCCTAGTGGTCCTGTGGTGAAGTCTTCGCCCACAGTAATGTTAAAAAAGTCTGTCTTCATTCTGTCAGGAGTCGGTACATTCTTGCCATCGATACTTACTGAGAGAACGTCAGTATTATCTACATTCCTAACACATTGGGACAGTGAAGCGTCGTGTTCGGGTGTAGGGTTTAGTTTGTCAGGAAAGTTATGCTCTGGATCCCCGTACCAGCATGCTGTTGTAGAAATAGGAAGAAGTATGCTTTTCCCTTGTGGAACATCGCAACTAATTTGCTTTGATGCTTCGTTAGCAGCAGGATCCAAAACCACATCAGTTAGGAACCAGACTGGCCCCTTTTGGTTGACCCCACATGTGGCTGGATCATAGCTCAAGGTTGGGTGTTGTTTATTTGGAATACCCATCCAATAATTCCACCAATCACCGGCCCACTGGGAATAAGGCGTTTCATTGGGCTCATCGCCGTTTTTATAAATCACAGTTTCATTCGTGCCTGAAGACGCCAAAGCGGCCGAGACAAAACAGAGTGGACTTAGCAAAAGAACAAGGCTAGAAGTAAATTATTCAAGTCCTTTATGAAAAGACTGGCTCACTTGCTAATACATTTATCGGTTGAGGGAAGACAATGGAAACCGATATATCGTTCTCCGTTCCCTGAGACTGAGGAGCTGTTCTGATCTGGGCCCATATCTAAGTGCAAAGTGGCCAATATTCCGTTTCAGATGGCCAAGTACGAATAGGGTATTATTCATTCTCGCCTCACTTGGTTTGTTGGTTCAGCTCGCAGATAACTTTCTCGGACGTGAAGAATCATTCTTTGATAATATTGGACCGCCAGTAACGGGGCTGTTGGTTTTAGTTCGATGACCTTGATTTCTGTTTTGATTCAGGTTAGACTGATCCATGAATCCAAAGTCTTTTCGCGGATTGAAACAGGAAAGTCGTTTTTTAGTAGGACGCTTCTTAGACTTCCTTTGTTTTTACAGTACCTTTTAGTAGCCATTCTTATTCTCTTGTTAATCGAAATATTTGCGATCTCCGGTTATCACGTGTTTGTTATAAAAGTAGCAACGAGTATCAGTTTGAGCGCTTCCGCCGTCATACTTGGAGTTCTTTCATCGAGATTTGCGTACGCTTTAAAACATTCCAGAGGAAGGGTAGTCGGAGCATATATGATGGCCTCGGGAGCTCTTGCAATCTATAATACTTTCACTCTCCTCTACATCCTTAGTTTTCTACAGAATAAGCCTGACTTCATAACCGCTGACTATAATCCAGGGCTTTTCATGTCCGTAGCTGTGCCTCCTAGCTTATTTGTGATCCACCAACTACTCGGCGTTACTTCATTTGTTTCAATGTGGTTTGCCAGCATATTTTTAACAGACCAATTTGCGTTCAGATCCAGAAGAATCTGGTATTGGATAGTAATGAGCCTCCCTTTTCTCTATTTTATAGGCCCATTTCTAATGTATTCATTTGAGGATACGGAGCCAATAATGCAATTCAGGAAAGAGTACAGTACTTTGTACGCGGATATTTATAATCTTCTTCTTAATACTAGCAAAGTTGGGGGCATAATATTATTCGGGATTGTCTTCCTTCTGCTATCCAAGACCATACCAAACCCGAGATTAAAAAGTTCAGTGATAATGACAGGTATCGGACTAGTTTTTCTATATGGTATTAATGTATCTTCATTGGTAATACTGAGCATGTATCCTCCTTGGGGAATCCTGTCTATTACTTATCTGCTCAGCGGTTCATATCTTTTGATGATAGGTTTGGATTCTGCAGCATTTTTTGTAGCGACAGATTCGTCATTGAGACGGATCGTTCAAAAGTCACCAGAAAGATATTTGGATATTGTAAAATCACTAGGCCAAAGCAAAGTTCAGGATCTTGTTATGAAGAAAATAAATGGTATTAGCAAATCGGTGTATGATGAAATAGAACATGACAATCTGTTCAGGGTAACCTTTGAGGAAGATAATATTCAGAACTATGTAATGCAAGTGCTCGAGGAACTGCATCAAAAAAACGTAAATCTATCATCTGATCAATATAAGAGAGATAGGAAAGAAGACCCCAAAGATTGGTAAGGAACTGGGAAAATCCACAAGATACGAGGTCGAGAGAATTGATTAACTGACTGATGGCAAACTGTATAATGCCGGAACTGCAACGACAACCTGGAACTATCGAACAGGACAAAGGGCGTAAATGACTATGTGTCACCATTATGACCGTAGTATAATGGAGTGGATTCGTCAGTGTAGATATGGCATTACTGTATTGCTGAGAGGTGGTGCGAGACCAATTTGTCAGCCAATATCTGAGTCAAACCGCAGGAATATCATGGCAATTTTTCTATTTATTATTACCGAGTCGTACTTCTTCGGAGAATGAAAAGCAGCAGCCATGATATCAAAAATGATATCCAGAAGACTCAACTGTTACTGCCCTGAAGACAAAAACACTTGAAATGCGTGCTGTGCCTTAGACGTTCAGTATAACATGAGATCCACGATTGCAACCTTGTTTAGATTCCGATTTAGATCAAAACTTGAGCAGTTTGACAGATTATTGAAACTTGTTACAAAGAAGGGTCTTATAATATACATGACCATCATAATCGTTACAAATGCATGTGTTAGGATTATGTTCGTACCCCCACGCAGAAAGGAGGTTTACATGACCAATCGTACCCCTGACGAAAGAAGACAAGTCTCTGTGTTCTTGTTAACTGTTTTACAGAGTATTTTGAATCAACAACAAGAAATGAGGTTATTGGATAAGGCAGTTGCAGACCATATCTATCTTACGGTCAAGGACCAGGCTATAAGACAAGGATGGATTGAATAGCAATAACTGGGTCTACGGTTCTGAAGTTAAATGTCAGTATATCTATACCGCCCTGCTGTACGTGCAATATGACGTTGAAGTAGATAATAGTCAAAATCGCCACGTTCCAATTAGGATTTGGATAGATTGATGTTGAAGGAAGAGGTGTAGGACCGATAGTAGCGGGAGCAGTTATTTGACCGTTGCTAGGTTGGACAAACGTTATCTGCCATTCTAAGGCAGTTATCAAGGATTGCACTTTGGAAGTTCATAATTGCATAAAGCCAGTTGAAACGAATCTAGTGTATCATCGTTTGAAGTCTGTTGCTTATCGAGTTTCCATCCGTCTGATACTACTGCTGTTCTCAATGACACTACCAGTTTCTGCAGTGATGGATGTATTTTGACTAATCTCTTAGACATCAGCGTGTATGTCCACTGCAGCATTTCTCGATGTCTCTTCTGGAAGTTGACTGGAATGATCTGCCAACTGTTACTGCTCCGTAGAGACCATATCTGCTCTTCTGTTAGCCTCCCGTAGTAGTCATGGTTCTCCCCTATCCTTGACTCTAGTTCTCTTATGACTTCTGGATTTGCACCGTCCACATATATTTTCGTACAGTGGTGTCTTTGCTTTAGCTGCATGATATGATTGATAATGTAGTTCATCTGTGGCTTCTCGAATGTTTCGCCATAGAATACTTCCACCTTTCTGTTTCTGAATTGGGTAATTACAATGGCAAACTTCGATTTGGCTCCCCATGCCACGTCAACTCCCATGCCTCTCCCTATCATCATGCTCGTGGACCAGTCCATCATTTCCTTACCTTCCTGCTCCGTACATATTGCTGCTTCTATGTCTAGCGTGTGGAATACATTGCCAACCTTACCCCAGTACTTGAGGTTTTATTCCCTTTCAAATGAAGGTGACCGCTTTGCAGCGACTATCTCATCTTGTGTGTATATCTTGCCTAGTCCATAGGTGTAATCGAGTAGTATCCTTTTGTAGAGGCATGTAGACTCTGCCTCTTTCTCTATCCTTTCAAATAGTCCTTCCGGTGCGTTAGGCGTACTAACCATTACAATTCAAAGGTTTGATTTGGCAATGTACCTCTCAGATGCTTCTCTAGCGTCCTGTTGATTGACTCCTTACATTGGGGAAAATTACATGAATTCACATGATACGAAAATGACTGATGAGATTTCCCCCATAAAGTTTTATACGACGCAATTCTAGGCCCAATTAAATGTTTGTCATAGCAACATTGGCTGCAACTGCAGAATTAGCAGCCCTAGCAACAATAACAAAGACGACGAAGAAGGAGAAGCAGGTGAAACAGTAGTGAAGACAAAATTAATTCTAGCAATATCTACAATTGCAGCAGTGGGCACATTCCTAGTCCTAAGCACATGCACATACTCATTACCGGCCCCTGTTAAAGCGGATGCAAATTGTGACAACGCAGCATATGGAGATAGTGAACACGCTAGACACGCTGCTATCAGAGGTAACACTCAGCACTGCCTTGCTGATCTAGGTGACAACCCTGAACCTTGGCGGTCTTGTCATGGGGAAAATGCAGAGAAGGACAACGACGATGATGGAAACTTTGGCTGCGTGTCGAGAGGTCAGAGTCCAGGAGAGAATCACGATTGAGAGCAATATCCATGGTAGCAGCATTAGCAATAACCATAATTACTGTTAACATGGCCTATGCCACATCGGACAGGATTGACACAAAAGACCCTCTTCAAAATTATAACCAAAGTTCAGCTCAGGGTTGGATGCCGATGGAGAATCCGCAAGCAAAACCAGGCGAATTTCCGAATCAAACTCAAACCTGTATCGGATGTGCTAATCCTCCAGCACCAACAGAAGAGGATACGAATATAGGACATCTCACGAAATGAACCCAACAGTAATAGTCATGCTTCTGGCAATCAGTATCAGCGGCATTAGTTTACCTCTGGCCTATGCTACAATAGACACAAAAGACCCAGGCGCATCGTCACAAGAACAACAACAACTATTAGTATTTGGACAGTTGCAAGATAACGAATTAACAAATGAAGATGAGCAAACATTCAGATCGGGATTTGATACTTTTGTTTCATCTGATCCAGTGGCCTATGGTGTCTTTGAAGAAAGAAACTCTAGTGTATTTAAGCCTGGGGAAGAGGTATTAATTTACGTTGAACCTGAAGGAATTACGTACAAAAACACAACAGGTGAGAATGACATTAAGTTATATTCTCTTAATATGACCGCCGACCTTATAGTTTCAGACAAAGATGGGAGTATTGTGGGGGGTGAACAGAATATTCCTCTAACTAATTTTACTTCTCGCCACCAAAATAAGGAAATAGAATTAGATCTCTCATTAACAGGTACTGAGGAATTGGATCCAGGCGATTACATGTTAAAATGGATAGTTACCGATCAAAACACTGGTAAGAGTTTTGAAATAGAAAAAGGGATCACTATAACGGAATGATAAATGAAAAGCGGACTATTAAGAGCACTTGATATTATTCTCTTCGTAATTCACAGGATTCGTAGTAGTCACTGTTCCTTTTTTTATAACTCTACGTTGGGTTAAAGACTCTTATTATGAAGTACTGTCATAACTTGACGATATTCCTATGTTGTGTCCCATCGTAATTTCCACATTGATTGGGCGCATTACCTGCTCCGCATGGCTTTTGTAGAATTTTCGATATCCATGAGCAATTTTCCATTCATGTCGATTAGTACCCTGCCGATTC
>JAATVR010000338.1 GCA_014523665.1 Nitrososphaerales archaeon TH526 | reverse complement strand
TTGGTTATGGAGTCTATTTTGCAATACTGCAAACATCCTATCTGGGCATATACAGCTTTCCCAACTTTGCGTCTCTTCGTTTGGTTGATCTGGTTTGGGCACTGCTAGTAGGTGTCATAGCGGGGGTAATCGGCATCGTGTTCAAAGTCATATTCGGCATTATGAACAAGGCCTTTGGACGGCTTAATAAGCGTCCAGTTGGTCGCGCCATCATAGGCGGGGTAATTATCGGCCTAATCGGTTCGTTCCTCCCATTGACACTTTACTCGGGCCAAGATCAGTTGTTACAAATTATTCATAACCCTGCTGCATTTGGTATAGGAATACTACTGCTGATGATGCTCGTCAAGATTTTGCTTACAAGCACGTCGTTTGCCTCAGGTTTTGAAGGAGGTCCTGTCTTTCCGTTACTATTCATAGGAGGTACGCTAGGACTGGCACTCTCAGAAATTCTAACGTTTATCCCACAGGGCGTAGGAGTACTTGCAGGGATGGCTGGTGTAGCATGTGCTGCATTTCCTCTTCCATTAACCATAACTCTCCTGCTAGGACTCTTGGGAGGACAAACTGATCTTTTGCCAGTGATTGTCATTGGAGCAGTAACAGGTTTCATAGTGTCCAAGGCACTCACTCCACTACTCCCAAAACAGGGCAAACAATCAGCTGGCAGTAGCAACGATAAATCATCACAGTCATCATAGACTACGACTTGAGTATGCATATTCATATCCGGAAGTAGTAAAAACAGCAACTGAAGGCTTGACAATATTGATAAGCGGTGCTAATTTAGCTTAGATATTCCTGCATCCATAGATTATCAGTCCCACCGAACCCACTTTGGGCCTGTGACATAAGTATTGATTTTCCTGTTTTTAGTAAAATCATAGTCTATTTTGAAGCGTTTTTTAGGGTCAAAAATGTTTCACAGCCGACCAGCTCATGCTTCTAGTAGTTCTCTAATTGGATTCGCTTGAAATAAATGTGAATAAAAATGCAGAAACAAAACCATCGAAATCAGGGAGTATCTCTTACGGATGCATATTCCTTATTTGTATATGCCTTAAGAACTCAAATTACATGAGATTACTATCTTAGAAGATTAAGAACGTTCTTTGATTTTATAAAATTACTTCCAAATTCCAAGATAGAGCATAGATGTAACCATTTTGCCCGCAAGTGCAATTAAAAATCATGACTGGACATTTAGTAAAATTATTGGTTTTTTGCAACTTCAAAAAGAAAGGGTGGAAAGACAAGACCATTTGTAATAAACTATCTTTGTAAAGTTTAAATGATTTTTCCTGTTGGTTCTGCATATGTCAACAAGTCATCTGTATACATTGGAAAATACGAGAATGAGTGTCGTTATTTTGGCAACTGCTGCCTTCTCCATCATATTTGTTGGTGGCTTTGGAGTATATCTAGCAGAACATGCACATCCTGGCGCAAATATTACCCAATTTGGTGACGCTGTTTGGTGGGCTGTGGTTACACTAGCGACAGTAGGATACGGTGATTATTATCCAGTTACGGCAGTCGGACGGATAATAGCGATATTCATGATGATATCGGGAGTCGGAATCTTTGCGCTCATGGTAGCCACTTTTGCAAGGAGAAGATTGCAGAAAGCAGAGTCAAAATTAGGTATGGTCACCAAACCTCGCCTTAATTTATTAGGTCAGGAGACAAAGACTGCTATAAAAACCAAAGTCGATGGAATCGAAACTTTAACTGAAGAAGATTTTGATACACTGATTGTAGAGATAAAAGGTCTCCGTCTTACATTACTTGAGGGGTCGAAAATCTTAAAATGCCCCAGATGTGAGATAGTTTATCGCAACAAACCTAAATTTTGCAGCAACTGTGGATTAGCTCTCATAATCACGTGACCACATAATCCATAAATCAAGTAGATAATGATTCAATCGACGAACTCCAAACTAAGGGTTCACTAATTGAAGTGCTAGTGTTATCAGTCCCACCGAACCCGACATAAACTTTACCATGATTAGTAACTGATGAAATTAGATTGATGAAAAAGTGAATCTAAAAATTTAGTCTGTAGTGATAAAATAATCGGATTAATTGTTGACCTTGAAGACAAAAAAAGTCGCAAAGGCCACAGGTGCAAGGATAATCACTAACATAGATATAGTTACTAACATAGATGAGTTATCTAAAGATGATATTGTACAGGCAAATTAGGTATTCATTGAAGGTTACAATAATCCCAAATCAATTACCATCTTGATTCGTGGTGGCTCCCAAAGAGTTGTAGATGAAGCAGAAAGGTGCAGTCAAAGGTAAACAAGTTTTAATACTTACATGAATTACCTGAATTAGAGAGGCATATGGGTTCAGAGGAAGATTTCAGAAGATTAGGCACAAGTATCATAATGCTAGAGGAGAAATTGGAGGAACTCAAGACGTATTCACACGAGATGGTAAAGAATAGATCAAAGTTTGATCCAGATGTTTTGGTAAATATCTCAAATCGACTAATATCTGCTACTTACACACTGAATCAGTCATATAAAAATTATAAAAGTGGTAGACCTACTCCTTAACCAATTTTTCTAATGCATATTCTATAGCGATTGTAAATTATCTTCGACAAGGGTACTTAATCTGTTCAATAGCATCGCCTACTCTGAATTTATATAAAATATTATTTTCACACCCTGCTTCCTTGCATCTCTATCTTTTCTTCCATTTCATCTAACTATGCCTTCCTTTAACCATGATTAGTATGCTTATTACTCATACTAGAACCTTGTACTGAGATACCTTCAATTTGCTTCATATCTTTTACAATTAGAAATTCTGCTCCTGTGGATTTAGATAAAGAATTTGCATATTTAAGTACATTATTTGATTCATCCCTACCATCGTCACTAATAGGATTCTGCTAAATGAAGGATGTCTTATCTCAAACGTATTTAGTATCATTTGCACTATTTGAACATATTCTTGGCGTGCCCTGGTATCTAATGAAGAGATGCGTTTTTCATCTTCATCATCAATCCATTCACCTATGCCAGTGGGTAATTCTCGAAATTTATCATACGGTGGCAGAATTATTATGTCATATACTTGTTTTGGATTGTTGAGTACCATTCTATCGGAATAGGTTTTTAGAGTATTCAAAAGGTTTAGAGTATCCTTTAATTTTTCGAGTGAACTAAAACAACTTGCATCGAGACAATAACTATTATAAGAAATTTCATTTTGCATTAGGTAGTATTAGAACAAAAATATAAAAAACTTTTTAGCAATTAATTTTCTATTTTCATTTTTACTTAAACAATCCTCGAAAAAGATTCTGTAATTGTTCTAATGGTGTTTATCAAAATATTGATTCTTAGTAAGATCCTCATCGTTAAATTGTCCATCGCAGGTTGTATGCGCTAAATGTTCATTTTGAACCCATGTAAAGTCAGGATGTATCTGAATAGTAATTAAAGTATAGTCTTCAACACAGCGTCTATATTGTTCTTCTCGCGCAACATCATA
>JAATVR010000337.1 GCA_014523665.1 Nitrososphaerales archaeon TH526 | reverse complement strand
TGAATACTTGTATAAAATGGCTTCATGTCTTGTTCAGGATAGAACAGCACCCGTGACTTCGACGACTTGAACCTAGCAACCATCTCCCTATATTGCTTTGCCTCTGGCCTGTAATAGTCTATTGAATCATAGAAAAAAGCCGCCTTGCTCTTGAATCTCCTGGTCCCAGATTCCATAATCGGATGGTTTTTTATGTAAATCAATGCTTCCATGAGCTTGGGGTGTGAGCGTGCCTTTTGTACAACATATTCCCAAAGCCTACCATCCATTATCGCCTGTTTTAACATTTTGAGCTCCAATTTCAAAATATACAAATTATGTTTTGCCAGTTGGATCGTCCTCGTACCATAATCCATATTGCGAAATTCATTTACAGAAAGATAACAACATATTGGACAACTACAAGGAAGATAGGTCAATTCGTCGAGTTTAGCTGTTCCGTAAGGAGTAATGTACCTATTGTCACGTGCGTATAAGATATATGATGCAGAGTCAAAAGTGTCACATCCAAGCGCGACAGCAATGGAGATGGCTAATGGGTGACCAGCACCAAAAAGGTGTAATGGTTTATTGGGTATGATATCTTTAGCCGTTAGAATCATCTTTGCCAGCAAACGAAAATCATAAGCTTCCATGACTTCAACAGGACTCCCGAGAGCAAAAAAATCGAATCCGATTTTAGAAAGTTCCTCCGTGGAACGTTTGACTAAATCAAGGTGTTCAGCTCCTTGAATAGTACCCGCCCAAATTGGCCTCTTTATGTCACTCATTTCATCAGTCGCTAATTGATCCCGACGATAAAAGTGACCTCTAACCACATCTACCGTAGACTTGGCATTCATGAGGGTCTCCTCTACAAAGTTTCTCGCTTTCCCATAATCCAATCTGTAGCCAGTTGGTCTATCCAGTATCACGGGGAGATCACTTCCAATATCGATCTGGAATTTCGCCATCGTTTCTGGCCCTATTTCAATATCACCATACTCTAGTACTTGGTACCCGCCTGAATCAGTCATTACTATTCCGTCAAAATCAATTAGATTATGTATGCCTCTCCGTATCGCCAATTCTCTGTGACGTTTAAGCGCAATATAGGCATTAGTGATTACTGCGTCAAATCCTAAATCTCTCAAAAACTGTGGACGAATTACCTGATCTACTGGATGTATAACGGGGAGAAAGGCGGGCGTTTCGAGGACCCCATGCATCGTCTTCAAATGCCCAATTCTTCCTGCTAGGTCAGTATGTCTGACCTCAAAGGACAAATTTACTTTCTGTTCTCCCTCATGAACTCGTCATAGATGACCCTAACTCTATCAGCTGCTAACCCAGATCCTTCTTCTACCCCGGTTTCTGTGACTTTTATCTTATCCATAACTATAATCGCACCTACATCTTCCCTAATCCTTACAAGACCAGGAAAAACCTTGGAAAGTCTTTCGGAAAGGGCCTTAAAATCAAAGGGCTTCTCCATTAGCTTAATCTCCTTTACGTATGCACCATTGATGATCATTTTCAGGATTCCAGTACCTTCAACATCATTTAGGACCAAGTCAAGTCGTTCGTCGATGCCTGTTAAAGTCCCTTTATATACCCTCTGATCTGAAGTTTCTACAGAAACCTTTTTACCAAGAAACTGAACTGCTTCTTCACCGAATTTGCGTATTAACACTGTGGACATGATCTTTACACCGGCATTATAGACTTAGATATATATATTTGAATTACAAGGAGGACCAGTTAGAAAATATCGTAGGGTTTACAAATTCTAATTTCTCAAGTTACAATTGAATAGAGTCAGCGTACCCATTGATATTGCAACGAACTGAAAAAAATCAAGTATATTCTAAGAATCGTCCTACATCGCCTCTTTCGTGTACCAGCGATAGCCAATCAACAACCCCGATTTTTCTATTCATCTTGCCCTCTATTATTGAAATTATTTTCTCACAGGTTTCGGCCGACGTACTTAGGGTCGTATCCAACTCAGCAATTTTTTCTTTTCCAAAACATTGAACCGAGTCGTACATGATTATTCCTAAAATCTCGCTTGCTACATTTTCTCTAATCTTTTCGGCAGAATATTTTCTATTTTCTAGAGTGCTAACAATGGCATACGGAGACCTACGCAACACTATTGCAAGGTCGATCCATTCCTTTTTCAGGACATAAGGGGCTAAATGTCCCACTACAACTGATCTCTTTGATTCACTCAACTTAGACTTTATAATCCTAGCTATTTTCCTTGAATCAATTTCAGGATTAGGCATTTGTAGAAAGGCATGATCTTGAAGAGCCAAATCATTGATATCAATGACGACCAAGCCCAAAACTTTTCTTAATTCAACTGCCGTGGTGTGTTTGCCCACACCAGGATTCCCAGTTATGACTAACCTAAATGAATCAGATATATTACCATTCAAATGGCGACACGATTATTTAATCTTGAATTCATTTATGAAATTATCTATTGACGTAATATCAAGCGACGAATCAGGGAATGCATCGCAATAAGACCCCATTGTAATCTAATTCAATTCGCACATGACTTGAGCGGCTTTTCTTCTACTGCCTATCCACAATGACTAGACTTTAACCCAGAACTAATCAAAATGTACTTCCCAAAGCTTTTCACTTGAATGCATGTGAGGCGGCCTGGTCTTATATTGGAACCCACATTGATCAAGTACTTGTTCAAACTCAAATTTTTCCGTCTGTGAAGCTGGACTTTCTTTTTCTAACCAAGCCATCAAATTCGATTTAATTTTGTCTCTTGGGAGTTCATCACGCGCATAGACGTGCCACAGGTTATGAGCAGATCGAAGGTCTCTTAACGAATTTCTGAGGAGAATGTTATTAGCCAATTGTTGTGTGTAGAATTTGTTCATCAACTCGTGATTTACATCAATCCATGATGGAGTCCTCCACCAAGCAACGCGGCTGTATCCGAATTCTTCATATTCACAACCACCATCAACACCACATTGTCCACCTTCGTCGAACGTAGTTATGACACACTTAGCTATATTAGCTACTTGAGGCCTGAAATCTACTCCTGGCTCCATCCATCCAACGAATGCGACATCAGTTGGTTGGGTTATGCATTCTATCGGGAGTGAAACTATGTGTTCAGGCTTGGGTTTTTTCAAGCAATAGTATATTGATGCATCTTTTTCAACACCAGTAGCACCAGGGATATGCTGAATGACTTTATTCAGGAAGTCTCCATACCCACAGCCAATGTCCAAATATTGTGGGTTGGAGGTTATTGCTCTTGCAATAGTAACAATTCTTAGTACATCAATCTTACGGTAGGCAAAGTATGTACCTTCGAAGAAAGGAAAAATATATCGTGCGTGATTGCGATAACACGAACTTCTAGTGAACTTTAGATACTCTTTATATGCATTTAGCAATTCTTTGAGATCGAAAGGCATATGCTCCCTTTTTGTTATTATATCCGTAATTAACTAATATGCCAAACTCGATACTGTGAAAAACGAACAAGGATGTTCCCAAAAGGCTTATTAACTTCCAACAGAATTTGGACCTATGGTTAGAAAATTCGAAGAATGGTGGGCTACTGTTCCTGAGGATTTGAGAAGGAAGAGTCGACAAGGCGATGAGCAAAACAAGCCACTGCTAAATCAGGTTAACTATGTACTATTGCATCTCCATTTAGCTGGAAAACATGATGCCAAACCAAGTCATGAAGAGCTAAAGGATTGGCTACACAGTGGACAAGTAGATGTTCTTAGAATGACTAAAAAATAGCAACTAAATTCTGCTAAATTTTTATAATTGTTTTTTATTTCTTTGTTTCTTGATGTGATATAACACTGTTTTACAATTGACATAGTGTTTAAATAGTCTTGAGGAGATGCACCATTAGTGAATTAGAAGATGCCAATTGCTATACTTCCAGATGTAGACGAACAGAGATGTATTGGTTGTGCTCTCTGCGTAGAGATTTGTACAGCTTTAGGTCCAGATGTACTGAGGGTAAAGCCGGTAGAGG
>JAATVR010000336.1 GCA_014523665.1 Nitrososphaerales archaeon TH526 | reverse complement strand
AGGAACATGAATACAATTTTGGCAAGTCCTCGATCAGTCTGTCTATTTCAAAGTAATCCAACGCGAATATTTTGAGGCAATCAGGAGATAAGACTGTTACTGGAAAATTGCCATAACAGACCGATATGGGCGTTGCTACCTCCATTTAATAAATGCTTACCTTGCGCACTTCGCTTTCCTAAGTCATGAGAAGAAAATTGACAATATCGCTTTCAAGATATCGTTTACTGTGCTAAATACATTGGACAATCATGGCACCTGCTTTTGTCTGGTGACTTTGGTAATAGTAAACCCTCCTGTAACCAAAAAAGAGAAGTCCTAGTTAGACGAAGAACAGATAGAAATAAACTTGAAGATAAATTTGGAACGCAGTGGAGGGATACTGGGCTCGGTCTCTTCTCGTGTTATCGACACTGACAAGCTTACAAAGTCACAGGCTATTGAACTGAAGGAACTTCTGACACACTCTGAATTCTTTAAGTTATCATCATTGAAATCAAACTCAGCAAACCAGAAGGGTGCGGCTGATTATTACACTTACAATATCACAGTTGAAGATGGAGAAAAAAAACATTCCGTGACGTGCTCCGATCTTGCCATGACTAAGGAGCTTAGGCAATTGATTAGCTCTTTATCCAAGGTAAAGGAATGAATCTCTATAGGCTTTTGTGAATGTTGGCTCAGTTCATAATGTGGTTGTGTTTATTCGATCGTGGATTTTGCTAAATTGAACATGCTGACTTGAAAATACTAATTGCCAAGATTATTATTCCAATATTATATTGCTCAAGACCAAAGCATTCAAAAGTAACGTGGTAATAGATCCCTATTACTCAGAACAATTCTAGACCCAACTCTAGGAAGAACAGAACGAACTTTTAGGTTCTTGCATCTTTTAGCATTTATTACTAAGTATGACGTCCCAACATCATTCAGGGGAACAATGTCTCTACCAGTTCACCTTCATGGTAAGCCTAAATAGTCTACCAACCTGTCTGCCTTCCATTAAAGTCGGTCCTTCGATTCCAAATGTCGATCTAGAGCAGTTTTTTTCCAAGTTCAATTGCTCAAGTTTTTTTGTTTCCTTGCCGTGAGAATACATCTGTTGTAATGACGCCACATAAGGATCGCGAGACTCGATGATGCTAAAAGTCCAATCTCCACCCTTTGAATCATTAATCGATACAACCTGAGTTCAATCTTTCCGAGCTATCTACAACGTATTTGGATTAGAAATAGTAATATACTTATCCTTGGTTCCGTTAGTTGAGCATGCATTTCCACAAAAAGGGAAGTTCACCCTCCAAAGGTGATAAGCACATTTGCTTCATACTGCCCGAGTATGTGAACAAGCGTATCGTTGAAAACGGATCTGATGACCAGAAACGAAGAGCATGGCAGAATCTAATTGTAACCGAACAGCTTAGAGGTAGAAGAAATATTGTCGGGGGCTTGTTTACAATGTTTTCCACATCAGATAAGCTCTATAGGAGTATCTATAATGCGGAAAATGCAGAGAATCTTCCAGGCAAGCTGGTGCGAGGAGAGGGGGCCAAACGAAAAGGTGGAGTCTCAGTTAATGAAGCTTACGACTATTCTGGCAATACATACGATTTCTTCACAAATATTTTCGAAAGGAGATCTATAGACAATAAAGGAATGAAACTCGATTCCACAGTGCATTATGGGGAGAATTATAACAATGCTTTTTGGAATGGCAATCAGATGGTGTACGGCGACGGCGACGGGGAGATGTTCAACCGTTTCACAATATCCCTTGACGTGATAGGACACGAACTTGCACATGGTATAACTCAGTACGAAGCAGCCCTCGAATATTACGGTCAACCAGGCGCGCTGAATGAAAGCTTTTCCGATGTTCTCGGCTCTTTAGTGAAACAATATGTAATGAAACAGGATGCAGACAAAGCCGATTGGCTTATTGGCGCTGGTCTTTTTAAGAAGAAGGTAAAGGGAGCAGCTCTTCGATCCATGAAAGAACCAGGGAGCGCATACGACGATCCTGTTATAGGAAAAGATCCTCAGCCAGGGCACATGAAGGACTTTGTAAAAACCACAAGTGATAACGGAGGAGTGCACATAAACTCTGGAATTCCTAATCGTGCATTTTATTTGACTGCAATTAAATTGGGTGGAAAGGCATGGGAGAAGGCAGGAATGATATGGTATGTTACCCTTCGAGATCGCCTGAGAGAGAACGCTACTTTCCAGGATGCTGCCAAGCTAACATATAGCGTTGCAGGAAATTTGTTCGGAAAGGGTAGCCCTGAACAAAATGCTGTAGCAAATGGTTGGTCGGGTGTAGGATTACAAATTAAGTCTGTCAAAACATCAGCTAGGAGATGGGCTTAGTCATCGTGTTTCAAAAAGAACAGAGGCAATTTGTCAAATTATGATATTCGTCCCGAGATTACATTCCTATTCTATTTAGATTAATACAATAGGCATTAACATCTGAATCCGATCTTTTCCACTTTAATTTTAAATATAATTTTCAACTAAGAAATAAAAAGCAAGCATTGCAAGTCAATGAGTTGAACCTCAAATCTTGTTATTAGAGCATCAGCAGAACGAACCAGCGAAAAGAAGATCTTATTATTGAAAATATATCTTCGCATGAAGGCATTGGGGCATTTATTGATTTGATTTCAACTGTATTTGGAATCTGATTCTGGCATTGACACGGCAAGAAAAATGGCTTTGAACGAAGATGGGTATCACATAACCAATATAATAAAATTCGAAGATAGATGCAATTTATAGGCAAGTTGGCTATCTAGCCACAGTACTGACCATCCGAAACCGCATGTTGATATTTATTCTGGCCCAGCACAAAATTTCACAGCTAATATCCTACAACAATCACAGTTGAGTCTGCCAGTCTGTCCCAATTTGATTTAACAATTATTTAAACGCAGTTAATTACAGCGATGTCTACTCTTGATTTTCCTTTTCGTGTTTATCATCAGTAGGATTTATTCTTAACTTAGATTCATCTACTTCTTTCAAAACTTCCTTTATGTAATTTTTAACGTCTGCTGGTTCAGAGCTATTCTTAAACAGGCTATTATTTTGCATCTCCTCATAGACGTATGAAGAAAGCTTTTCTAATTTGTTTTCGTGAATACTCTGTATTTCAGAGTACGCAAGAGACCTAAAGATTTCAAAGCCCTTGTTGGGTAGTTTTTGAAGAATTCGGCGGAGGGATGTATCACTTGCAATGTAATATGCCGCGGAGTCTAGGCCTATCATTAGACAGTACGAACCTGCAATAGAAAATGAAGTAGATATAAGACCCCATAACGGGTAATTCGTCATTATCAGACTTGATACAGAACTAACACCGGCCAATACTATTAGACCAACGCCTGAAGTCATAATGGAATTCTTAAGATGTGGGAAACTAATTGCCCTCGCTATAACGAAAAATGCTAAACCAAACATTACGCCTCCAGCTATCCTGATTGTATTGATGAACAAATTGTACAAATACGAATAAATTGATTCGTTATCTATCCGAAATTGTCTCAACGGGTTAATGTCTTCAATGTATGCCACAAAGAACTGGCTGGAGAAGTACACAAAGGGAATGCTAACTAACAGCCAATACCTGAAGTTTCTAGATTGAAACGCATATTGCCTTGTCAAAAAGAGGCTGGCGATCCAAAAAGCAATAAAGGATACGACGCTTATCAATTGGTACGCAAATTCTAATTCGTCGCTTATTACGGGAGAGAAAGAAGCCCAAGGATTATACGTAGAGGTGATAAATTCTGGCTTGAGATATATGAATGATTCAATATAGACATATGCTACAATGAAGTTAGCCGAAAGGAGAGCAGTTGAAATCAGGTACGATATGACGAGGCGATTTTTTCCAAACTGTAACGTTTGAAAAAATTTGAACGAAAGGAGTGCTAAAATGAAGCTAGAAAATAATAGAGTCAAACCTAACAGACCTTCAACAAAACCCATCCAGTACTGCGAATTGAAGATGCTCTCGCCGATGATAATTAGAAGTAGTAAGCCGATCAATCCCTCGGAAACATATGTAGCTAGGTGTACTATACGGCTGGATCGGAGCCTAGAATCTCTAAAATTAGTAATTTTTCTTCCTAATTTAATCAAGAAGATTTGCAAAACGATTGAGGCTATAACTAAAATTGAAAAGTACAATAGCCCTGTTCCCGAATTATCTGAAATAACTCCGTAAGAACTACTTAGCGATTTGTCAAGAACTTGCACGACCAACGCAGCAAAGGCCAAAATGACGAGAATTTCAATCCGGTTAGACTTGATAAAATTATTGTTACCCTTGAAGATAGTTATCATTCCTTAGCTAATCAAGTCGTTGTTATAAGATATCATCAAAGATAGATATATCGATATCGTTTGGAATTTGAGAATGAATTCATAAAATGATGAACACCGTGTCTCTTACTCGATTATTGAATTGAATAAGACTGCCGTTTTTAAGTCTTACATGAATTAAATGATGGTAAAATGATAAGAGAAACATTCGTTATACTGTTTGGCAAATAGAGAAAATGTTATAGGTCAGCTCTTGATACCCAATTTAATATTGGATCCTAAACTATTCGTCTCCGGATTGTTAGTTATTTCTGCGATGCTGTTAATTCCTTATATGTCACTTGTAGAAGCCACAGATAACGTGACCCAGCCCTTTCAGATAGGAAGTTCACCTTATGGCATACCATATCAAGAATGGCTCGGTAAGTTCTGGAGTTATTGGCTCGGGATCCCAAATAGCCAACACCCTGGAGTAGATTATGATCCTCAAAAATGCCCCGTAAATCAGGGGGGTCCAGTTTGGTACCTTCCTGATGCTATAACAAAAGGTGATGCTTCATATAATAAAGTTGAGTTCTCATGTGATGTGCCTCAAGGTAAAGCAGTACTCTTGCCAATTTCGACTGGTGCTTGCTGGTTAAATCTTCCTGAATTCGCATCAGTCAGCGACAAATTAAGCCCTAATCCGGATGTGGACTCGTCATTGAAGAAATGCGCGATTCCGCCACAGGATAACACAGAGCTATTCTTTGTTCGAGTTGATGGAAAGGATGTTACAGACGCCGTTAAAAATTCGAGGTCGACAACCTCATTTTTTAATATTACTTCTCCAAGTGACCCGGTCACTGACATATTTTCTGGTGTCAAGGGAGGAACATCAAGAGCTATTGCTGATGGTTATTTTTTGCTTTTGCCGCCCCTTTCTTCTGGCCAACACCTGATAGAATTCAGCGTTGAAGATACGATCCAAGGACGCAAACACGCCAGGGAGGGAGTTTACAGCATTAGTGTTAATTGAGATGTAAGCGGTGACTACTTTTTCCGACGAGAGCTAAGACGTATCTTTTCGACTCTTTTTGGGATAACGCTGTGGCGTAGATATGCTTCCTAAGTTAGCGGCTATTTCTGAAATGTCGTTAACTGTGTCTAATCCGTCATGAAGTATCCTAATGTCGTAAACGGACGACGTATGAAAATTATTATACCCTTTTCCTCCAAACTTAATCCTGTACAGAGAAGCAGGGAGATCTATTACCAATAGAAAATATCCTCCTGCCAGGGCTTGTCGCCTTCCTGGTGAAACTGGAACGTCCATACAATCTAAAAAGGGATTAGACGAAGAGATATCAAGATCAAAAAAAGGGGACTGGAATCTGTAGTCTTCTAAATTCTGCACAATTTTCATTGTTTGCTGATTTGTACCGTCGAGGTTCTGGATCGTCGCCCAAAACGGGCCAGCTGCAGTAACATGCATGTTTATGGCACGTATTAATTCATGCTCATTTCTTATGAGAGCACCTTCATAATAGTCTCCAATACAGTACAGCGTGGTGACGATGGGGACAGTTATAGCAATACCTTCAGATATTGTCATCACGGGAGGACGATATATCGACCGCCGATTCTCGGAATGTCCTATATTCCCTCGCAAAAATAAAAACTCCTCTCCATTATCATGGTCAGGGTCAGGGCCCATCAGCCACCTATTCCATCGAGCTATAATTTCGCCGTACGGTAGTCCCCTGTAATTTTCGCTTGGATCCAATACAAAAGATCGATTTAGTTGGCTTACATTAGTTTTGAATTTTTTCAATCTTTCATATCCTCTTTTGTGCTCTGTAATGAACTCTCGTTATTATTCAACGATTTACTAGTCAATACGTGCAGAAGTTTCGTTTGCGTCGCTCCCTCTTGGATAGGCCAACTAAGCTTTTCTGAAATAATTATAGGCCCCACGAAAGTTATACTTGAATTGTATTTGACGTGCAAATTACAACCCAGCAACGGAAATAGTGTATCCTACCCGAATATTGGTGCGGCCTGAAGAACAGGATCCTTCTGAAGTTATGTAGAGTTGATTACAATTAGGATTTAAAAACACCCAGTAACCCACAGTAACCGCTCTTCTAGTTCCTGCTGGCAGGGATAGAATATTGTTCTCAGGAAGTTCAACGTAAAAAAAAGGAGATAGTATCCTGTACTGTTCCAAGCCCTGGTTGAACCTCATACCGTTAATGGAGATCTCGAGGTTCCTTACCAAATCCATCCTTTCATTTGCAATATCTATTAACTCCTGATCTGTCTCTCCATCTAGATGGAGAATAGAAATCCAATTAATGATCGGAAGAAATAAGATGCAACTGGCGGGCACTGTCACTGCTCGAGTGGGTACAACTTCTTGACTCTCGTAGGTTTGACATAGAAAAAATACTGAATCATGTTTTTGATAGATATGAGCATCTGAGCCTTTCAGATCATATAGCGGATTATGTTCCTTCGGTATAGAAAGTATCCACTTCCACCATTCAGCAGCCCATTCACCGTAGTTTCGTCCAAAAGGCTTTGAGCCAACAGAAAGTATGGAGGCAGGCTTAGAATTTTCCAAGCTAATTACCTTTACTTTATGAAATGCTACACTTATAGATTTTCTCGTTTCGTCAGACAGGGAAAGTGGCCTTGGGAGTCCTGATGTCGTTGACACAATGAAACAGAGACAAGTCTAGCAATATTGATTAAACTTCATTGTTCATTTTGACTTTGATATCATTGAAGCTCATTACGGCACCTAAGCTCAGTAGCAAAAGGAAATACTTCGAAAATGGTTACATTACTTCTCATAGAACTAAGTCTGCCGAGGATACTATTTCGGAGATCTTGCCTGCGACTCACAAGATCGGTGTGACTAGGATTTCAGACATTACATATCTGGACAAGTTGTATATCCCCAATTATACCACGACCCTTCCCGGGACGGATGATTCAATTTGGGTTTACAGCGGAAAGGGCACAACAAGATCCTATGCTAAGGCAGGCGCATTGATGGAAGCTATAGAGAGATATTCTTCGCTTTCTAGAAATTACGCTGGAAGTATGATCCAGGGAAGCCATTTTGAATTGTCGAAGTCATATAAGAAAGTGTTGCATTCGGAAGAGGTTATTGAATCTGTTAGACAAGGCACATTTGATGACAAAACGATCTTAGATTATGTATTAGGCTTTGATCTACTGAACAATGAGGAAGTCCTAGTCCCGGCGCAGTTGGTATTCTCCAGATATACTGCAAAACCCCCAGCCAATTCACCTTTCCTCTACTCCCACACTAATGGTCTCGCATCTGGAAACGAATTGGAAGAATGTATATGTCATGCCTTATGCGAGGTAATTGAAAGAGACGCTGTAAGTATCGCCGATCTGTGCTCGTCTCATATCCCTTACGCGATTCTTGCAGGAATTAACAAATCGTTCAGAGACCTCGATATTACACGAATTCAACGATTCGTGGATGACACGACTTTCTTTCCAGAAATAGATTTATCTGGAATACAAGAGATTAAACCTATTAATCGCTTATCGGAAAGATTCAGGCGTTGCGGTATTCCTCTCCTCATTAAAGATATTACTCAAAAAGAGATTGGTATAACTACAATTGTAGCTAGTAGCGCTGAATGGATAACTGATGAATACGGATTCTTTGCCAAAGGCTATGGTGCTCACCCGGACGCTAAAATCGCGCTAGTGCGAGCCATAACTGAGCTGTCTCAAACAAGGGCAGTTAACATACAGGGTTCAAGAGACGACCTGAAAAAAATAAAATATACTATGGCCGACCAAATTCAAAACAGAAAATGGCAATTCATAGCTAATTCAAGTAGATTCACTGGCAAGGGTGCAAATGGGGGTATTATAGAGTTTTCAAAAGTGAATTCCTACTGTAGTATTGATATTTTGGACGATGTCCGCTTCATTCTAAAATCACTTAAAAAGGCAGGGCTAAGAAGAGCAATAATCGTAGATCTTACTAACTCTGCAATCGGTATTCCAGTAGTAAGAGCGATAGTACCTGGGCTTGAAACATATGAGGTGGCTAAATTATTTATGAATGAAGGGGCTCTAATAGGTAGAAGGGCAAAGGATAACTTCAAGAACGTGATGGGATTTTGATTGAAATTCATCTAAGTCTTAAATTAGATGGGAAATAAAAAATCGAGCAGACGAATTTAATAATTAGGTAACGCTAGTTATGAGCTACTTCTGTGACATCTCCGGGGGCCTTTAAAACGAATTGTGTTTCAACACGCTCGATTGATGCAGTCCTCTGTATAAGTGCATTAAGTATGGCGAATAACTTGCGCATGATATTGCATCTCGGCACAACCTAATAAGACTTTCGAAGACTTACTAGAAATATCAAACGGGGATCTTCATAGAATTATCCGACTACCTGCTCACAGAACGGGATTTATAGTTCTAGAGAGAATATTGCTGATATTAGATCTATTTGAATCATGCATTCTAAAGCATTTAAAAAGCTACAGTTTTCGATCAAAATAATAGAATTCACCTGCTATTAAACAAGCAAAATCTTATTTTGATAGCATATATTTCTTTACTGTTAAGATACTCGTATCAGGAAATCGGCCATATGTTTTATAGATCACTCTACTACAAAGAAATTCCTAATTCACTTGTCTCAGTTACATCAGTAGTACGAATCCATTTGTACTCTACGTCTCATGAAACTTGTGATAGATAAATAATATTTTACACTGGATTTT
>JAATVR010000335.1 GCA_014523665.1 Nitrososphaerales archaeon TH526 | reverse complement strand
TGCAGATCATCTGTACTGAGAAAGGTTTGGTTTCTCCTCTGGTTTCATTTCCTTCTGGTTTCGAACCTTCTTAGTGGCTTCCTCAAAATGATGCATAGAAACAAGAGCTTCTGACGAATGTTTGAGAGCATCTTCGGGTGTTGGATATTTTTGCAGATAATTATGCAGAACCAACGATATAGCGGTGTTGCCTATTGCGGCAATATCGGCGCCACTAAAGCCTTCAGTAACACTTGCAATCTTTTCCAAGTCTACGTCCTGACCTATTGGCTTTCCTTTAGTATTTATTTCAAGGATCTTTTTCCGGGTAAATTTGTCCGGATTTGATATAAACACAATTCTGTCGAATCTCCCTGGTCGTAAGAGCGCAGGATCAATCATATCCACTCTATTAGTGGCTGCAATAATCACAACATCATGAATTTCTTGCACTCCATCCATCTCTGTAAGCAATTGTGACACCATTCTCTCGGTACTTGCATATCCTACACCCTCCATTCCTCTGACAGGTGCAATAGAATCTATCTCGTCGAAAAATATAACACAAGGTGCAGCCTGTCTTGCCTTCCTAAATATGTCTCGAATACCTTTCTCAGACTCACCTACCCACCTTGACATTAGTTCTGGACCTTTAACACTGATGAAATTCGCTTCAGATTCAGTGGCCACAGCCTTTGCCAATAGTGTTTTTCCCGTTCCTGAAGGTCCGTGTAGCAGGATTCCTTTAGGGACCTCATGTCCCAGCTGTTTATACATTTCTGGAAAACGCATCGGCCATTCAACAGCCTCTTGCAATTCCCTCTTAACATTGTCTAGCCCTCCAATATCATCCCATTTAACATCAGGCGGTTCCACGTAGACTTCTCTCATGGCAGATGGAGTTATTTCCCTTGTAGCATAGTCAAAATCATTCATGTTTATCACGAGCTTTTCCAGTGTTTCGGGAGGAACCTTTTCATCTTCCAGATTGAGTTCAGGTAGAAGCCTTCTCAAACACTTCATAGCTGCTTCTTTACACAAGTATTCAAGATCTGCACCTACAAACCCATGAGTCACACCAGCAATTTTATCTTGGTCTACATCGGTATCTAGAGGCATATTACGGGCATGAATCTGTAATATCTCCAATCTACCTCTTTTGTCAGGAACTTTGATCTCAATTTCTCTGTCAAATCTACCTGGTCTACGTAATGCTGGATCTATGGCATTTGGTCTATTGGTTGCGGCAATGACTATAACTTTTCCTCTAGCCTCTAAACCATCCATCAATGAAAGTAATTGAGATACAACTCGTCGTTCTACCTCACCAGTTACCTCTTCTCTCTTTGGTGCGATTGAATCTATCTCATCAATGAATATTATTGAAGGTGCCTTCTCTCTTGCTTCCTTAAAGATTTCCCTTAAACGTGCTTCAGATTCTCCATAGAATTTACTCATTATTTCAGGTCCTGATATACTGATAAAATGTGAGTTACTTTCATTAGCGACAGCTTTTGCTAATAAGGTCTTACCAGTTCCAGGAGGTCCAAATAGAAGCACACCTTTAGGAGCTTCAATTCCCAATTTCTCAAATATCTCTGGATGTCTTAAAGGAAGCTCAATCATTTCACGTACTTTTTGAATCTCATCCTTCAAGCCACCTATGTCTTCATAGGCGATGGTCTGTCCGACTCTATCTGCCAGAGCATGGTCAGTGGTCGTGATTGTAAACATTGTTTTCTGAGTTACGATTGATGCTTCACTTGAACTTGAAGTAGGATTTATCGCAATAACCTGGAAAGTAAGCCTTCCACCAAAATATGGAACCATGACATTATCACCTTTGATCAGAGGAACACTTTCAAGTGCATCTGCAAGATACCTTTCATCAATAGGTGGAATTGCCTCAAGCGGTGCTACTATTACCTTTTCAGCTGGGATTGCTTTTATCTTTCTTACAACTACTGTATCGCCTATAGCAACACCAGCATTATTTCGTACAAGACCATCAACACGAATTATTCCCTTACCTTCATCAGAAGGGTACAGCGGCAAACACTTTGCTAC
>JAATVR010000334.1 GCA_014523665.1 Nitrososphaerales archaeon TH526 | reverse complement strand
TCTCAACGCCAGCAAAAGACGCATAGAAAAGATGAACCAGACATTACGTACTGTTAGTTCTATTCTTAAACCCATTGAAAGGACAACGACTTCATTTAGTTCAGATCTTATGACAGCTGAAGACATATCCTTTATTGAAGCTAGCAGAAAGAAATTAGAAACAGGAATGGAAGCGATAGTACAAATACAGAAGACAGATACTACTCCTCCTTCAATTGCTGCTGAAAGATTAGTGCCCCATCATGTACCTTTGCTCGATATTGACCAATTTTATACCACCCAGTTCGTCAGAGATGTAAATAATGCTGCAAGAAAAATATATTCATTATTAACAAAAAAGGGAAGATCTGGAGAGGATGTCGATATTATTAGAGAATCATTAGGTCTTGATAACACTTCTCTGATTGAAGCGCTGAATAAACTAGAGAAATTAAAAAGAATACAGTGGTTAGATGACGCAACGATAGTACTCTCTGACAATCTTAAAATTATGCACGGAGAAATTCATAATATATACATTGAAAAAATTCTTTCTGGAATTACCTTGGTTATGATAGATGGAAAATGGCGTGCTAGATTAAGCCATTTTGATTATGAGGGACCAAGACATCTCCTCAAGAAAGGAACTGAATTTAAAGCGGTATCTGAGCTATATCATGACGGAAAGACTTTCTGTGTAAGGATCAAACAAGTAGTATAGTATTTTGATTACCTATTGTACCTAATATGAATGAAGTCATAAGCCCTTTCTTTGTTATTCCATTTTTCTGTTATTGACAATCTTGTCTACTACTCTATCGATTGTCCGTTAGAAGACTATTTATTTTAATGAAATGGAAATACAAATACGCCAAAAGAATATAATAATGATAAGAATAATGACGAGCGTTCTCTACCAGTTACTGTAATTGTTAAACGCATTGCCAAGAAAGATAGAATTAAAGAATTTGAAGAGTGGGTTTCAGGTATCTCTAAGGAAATGTCCAAACAAGAAGGTACTATGGGTACCGAAATAATTAGGCCAGTTGATAAAGAATCTAAACCTGAATATGTTATCATCTTCGGATTTAATAATTATGATAATCTGAGGAAATGGGAAAACTTAGAAATAAGAAATGAATGGTTAATAAAAGGAAGAGAATTAGTAGTGGCAGATCCTGATGTACAAAAATTAATAGGATTTGAGTTTTGGTTCACGCCTTCGGACCTAATTCCAGTAATTCACCACCACGATATAAAATGGTAATCGTTACTATACCTGTGATCTTTCTTCTATTGCTAACCCTAGTTCCTCAAATCCATTTTGTAACCGAGATGCTGTTCATTCCTTATTCTATAAGATTTGTCATTGCTATTACAATAACAGTCATATTAATGACTTATTTGATAATGCCTCTATTAACTAAATTGTTACGGCCATGGTTATTTCCGTGATCATAAAGGAAATTAAGAATTTAACTCATAAGGAATTTGAAGAACTTAGTAACATATACCTTTCAACTTTCCCATTGGAAAATGCCAAAAATCTTGAGATATATCTAAATCATATCTACGATATGCTCAAAAATGATAACAAATATCATCTCTATGTTGCCATAAAAAATAGCTCTATGATAGGGATCTCATTGCTATATATTTTTGAAGATCTAAAAATGGCTTTACTTGATTATATGGCAGTTGCACTAAATTTTCAGCGGCATGGTGTAGGCGGAAAACTATTTGAATTCACAAATAATGAGCTAAACCGCCTCCTTCCAGATAATATAGGAATGTTATTAGAAGTACCGAAAGAAGATGTATCTGATCCATACGAACGACTGAGAAGGGAGAGAAGAATTCAATTTTATTCTAGGCTTGGAGTAAAAGTATTGAAAGGTGTTAATTACTTACTACCGGTACAGGTAGATGGTAATGCTGAAGAGATGCATCTGATGATCAAACCTTCAAAGAATATAACTAGGATATCAAAAAAGAGTATAATTGCTTTCATTGATTCTGTATATACCGATGTGTATGACTATAGAAAGGTTAATTTACTTAACAAAACCAGTGCTAACCTGCCCGATGTCATTGATATTAAAGAACTGAAAGTATAGGGTTCTTAAAAGATAAGGTAAGAATCTAACTTTGGCAATATCGAATTAAATCACGACATCCCTTTCATTGTCGTATAGCCGAGCAGTACCTATATGTCTATAATCAATATTCAGTGTATATCTTACTGTACGCTATGTAGGTTCTCCAGGAGGTGTTTGATAGACTCCTAAGCCTAGACGTGGAATCTCTACTCTATTATTCAAGGTAATACTGGATTGCAAAGTCAATTGCATAATGAAATATCGTATTAAGGGTTTTACATAACTCTACCCGGTCATATATCTAAGCTATAGTAAAGTAGAAGGCTCTCTTATGATTACTTTTGGTCCGTCTTTAATCTGGTTCAAAATATCGTCCTTATTAGAAGAACCTACAATCTTACCTATTATATTTACAGGAGAGTACGCCAGTATTTTTCCGTCTTTACTAATGGGAGTTGGACCATAAAATAAACATAATGCATTTCCTTCAGGCAAGTAAGCAACATCTAATTCATTAACTTCTGTCTTTGCATTGTCTTCCTGTTCTACAGCTATTATAGTTCGATCCGTATAGAGCTCTTCTCCCCACTTGTTGATGCTAACTTCAACTGGCAAATTGTCAAGTATTGCTTTGAAAGTCTTTGGGGAGATAGAATCATCCAACTCTATTCTAACAATTTTATCATCTAGATCAGGAAATACGATATCAATGCTTTTTTCATAACATTATATATTGATCGATGGCAACTTATATTTCAGATGCATCATATTGGCCAATTTCAACATTACTAAAGCAATTATCATATCATTCCCATGCAGCTATATCTTTCTCCGCTATTATTTTTGTAGGCTTTACACGTACGAGAACAACACCTTCAGCAGTATTTCTTTCCCCATACGCTTTTGCATTCTTCTTACCCATATATCGTTCTGCTATTCTGGTATTCCACTTTAATAGTTCGTTATATTTCTGACGAACTATTTTTGCAGTACCATGAATAGTTACAAACGAAAACTGTGGAGTCTGATCATCCACACAAATACTCACTCTATTATCGCGTTGAATATTTGTTGCCTTAACTGAATCCTTATATGTAGTAAAAATGATGTCTTCTATTTTCTTAGCTGTTCGATTTTTTCGCTCATCTAATACGAACCAAACTGGAACAACATGCGGGCTTCCATCTTTGTTGACTGTAGTAAGTTTCGCCGTAAAAGTACCTTGCATAAGAAATTTTTGTGTTTCATTTTTGGACATGTATGTCATTGTAGATATATCGCCTAACTTTCTAAATAGGAATTAGAGTACATTTTTAGTTAACAGTTGAATATTTTTGGGATCTAAGCACATGGTATTAATAATTCCTGCCCAACGGTCGGCTTTTGACGAAGTTTCTTTAGAATAATTCATCACAATATATACTTTCAGTGGGTGAGTTTAACAGATTTTTGTGTAAAAGAAAAAAAGTGAGTCGGATTGTTACTTGCTGTTACCTGTTACTTCTTATTACTTTCCTATACACAGTCCACTTGGATTGCTTGTATCACAGCTGTTGTCTACATACTGATTTGCATTGATGTTTGTTGGTAATCCATTTGCATTGTTAAGGTCAATTACGTTCTCAAGTACATTATTTGCAGATATTGTATTCTGTTTGCTCTGTCCATCTAGAAATACTCCATTCTGACTTCCAACTACATTATTCATTCCTACACTGGACTGTTGTGTATTGACAAATGTTATTCCTGCCAGTAGATTGCCATTCATAAGGTTTGAGTCTATAGAAGCACCTGTACTTGAGTGAGATGCTACACCTATACTATTACCCTGTATGATGTTTTGTTGTACTTGTGCGTTATCAGCTCCTGTCATAAATGTACCTATCTGGTTGTTAGATAGTATGACAGAACTAATTGTAAATCCATTTGCTCCAGTAAGAAGTACTCCTGCTTGGAAGTTGCTGAGTGAGCCAGGTCCATTTACTACTACATTGTCAACATTTGGTACCATTATTGCTACCTTAGAGCTGTCTTGTCCAGGTCCTGTGATTGAGAATCCGTTCATGTTAATTACTGTGTTTGGACCACCTACTATGATACCATCTCCACTGCAGTTAAGATTTGCAGTTAGATTTACTACACCGCTTACTACTTGTCCACATGCTGCATTAGTTGATGATGCTTGTGTAGTAGCGAGCTGTTGTGCTGCCACATCGGATCCGAAACTACCGATACCGCTGCCACTGACGACCCCAATATCTCCACCATCGCTGCTGCTTCCACTAACAGGACCAGCACCCGCATTCTGAGAAGCTGTGGGATTATTGTCACTATGTTCATCGTTGTCATTGTTGTGTTTATGTCCAGGGTGTGTTGCATTAGCTGTCTGTATTAGATTCCCGACAACCATTCCGCTAACTGAGAACACTATTCCCATCGCAACGATTGCAAACATTATCGATCTCATTGTTGTACTTGTTTGGTTCATTCTTAGTGGCCTCCAATGCTGACAAATCTGTTTTCTGCTGTCGAGGTAAGCGGTGGCGCTAATTCATGCATTTTCTCATAAATTTCTAATAATTTCATCCCTTTCTCTGCTGTTCTGTATGTTTGCCGTCCACCTTCAAATTCGATAAGTCCATTGTCCTGTAACATTGTAAGATATTCTCGGAGCTGAGCAAATGATAGAAATGCTTTGTACATTATTTTTGTCTTGGTTGCTCCTCCTCCGTTCGCGGCTTCTAAGATGAGGCCAACAATTTCAGTTCTACTTCTGTATTTCATAATAGAATCAATCAGAACTTGTAAACTAGATATTTATACAAGCCTACTATTACTACTACTAATTACGTTAGTATGTATTTAATAATAATATTCACATATCGCATCAAGTATAACTATACGATCTTAGAAGTATCCATTTTACTAGAAGAATGACATCAATATTCAGAGATTTTCTCGATTACACTCAAATACTGAAATGTTCGTTAACAATTTTACAGCTAATACTGAGGCGTGCAGACAAACCTATCTGAAATCAATGTAACAAGAATTTGTTTGATAAGCAGGACAAATGACATTCATATGATTAAGCCTCCTGCTATAAATTTGTAATCTGTTACTTATAGCAAATATCTCGGATCATCTCCATAAATATAATTACTGAGGATTCTGTCTCACACAATTAAATAGTCATCAATTATTAAGAAGCACCAATACCGGAAGAACAATCGAATGATAATGTCACAAATTGTGCAGCTCTAGGATGTCCTGGTAATCCCCCCTAATCCTCATGGACCACCAACAGAAGAACCAGAAGGAGATGAATAAAGACGAAGATAGCAATAATTGGCTTGAGGATCTAGTATGTATTATATGATGGGGTAGGTGGGAGTGAGAATCAGATAGTACCGACCAATCATTGATTAAGGCAAGGAATGACAATGGGTAGGCCTTGTACTCGTAAGGTAGATAACGTAGACGGGAAAAAGCATGAAAGCGATCTCACAAACGAATATAGAAAGGTTATATGCAATTAAGGATAATGTCATTGATAATTACTTACATTCCTATAGAAACCATTGATAGATGAAACAATAATCTCTGCACTCAACTCCATTACAGCTCAAGCTAATACATATTTTGGAGATACGGAAGAAGAGGAAGATTTTAGATCACGATATGCATACGAATTACGAAAAAAGCGGCAATGTGGTCTGAATATTTATTATGGAAATGACGAGTTGCTAGAAGAAAGAAAGCAAGTTAACCAACAACAGATGAAGACTCCTGGGAGAAAGGGGGAAGCAATAAAAAATGAAGAAATTATCAAGGAAATTTCAAGACGTTTATTGAGCCATCACAC
>JAATVR010000333.1 GCA_014523665.1 Nitrososphaerales archaeon TH526 | reverse complement strand
TATGTAGTAGCATGATTTCCTAGAGCAGAGAATTTCTTGGCTAAAACTATACTTTCGATCTCTTATTCAGTTATATAAAATACTTTGTATGATCAATATGAAAATTGAACAAGATAAACTTGCCAGAAATTGTAACGCGAATTCAAGGATCTATTCATTAGTTTAATCATTCCTTTGATTGCAATTAATTTGGGGGTAGCCGAGTACATGTTTCTGGACACCCAAGTACCTCTGTCTGAATATACAAGTGTGTCTTTATGAGCTGCAATCAAATTGCATCTTTCAAGAAGAGGATGTCATCTGTGTCTGGTTCGACCCAATATGTTGTATAGCTGTTCCATGTGCTGATACGGTTACAGAGTATCCTCCCTCATCGAAGTTTAGCGTTCCATTTGATGTATTTATTAATGCTATATCAGTTATTCCATTAGGTAATTCTGCGTGGTACAGACATGATCTTCCTTCAGCCGACAAGTCTAAGGTCTTCTCATCAAGGGTACCATTATTAATTGCGTTTCCGGTATTCAAAGTATTTAGCTTTGGAACAATACCTGTTCCAATGATTATTTTCGGACTTCCGTCTTCATTACATGGCACTTTCATAGCAATATGGCTATGACCTTCTATGCTTGTAGCAAATGGAGTGAAATTCATCAATAGTATGAAATCTCCATCAAATAATTGTCCATACAGGGGAATGTGCTCTGAAATGATGAGATTGTCAAATGCATGTTCTGCATGCTGCTGAGTGTCAGAAGTAGTATTATTCACTGCTGGTACCGTTTGAGCGAATAGATCAATTTTGCTCAAATAGCCTAGATATACTGTTGCTGTCATGATTGCTAATCCAAAGTATAGCTTATTGTTCTTGAATATGCCACATTTCATTAAGGAGATAATTAAAAGACGGAATATTTAAGATTAATTTCCCAGCTATTTTCTTATCAAATATGTGAATACTCGATTATCGGTCCTAAATTGGATTAGAACCGTACCTAATACTATTATAAGATAAATAACATTGGTCAATTGTTGTAAGTGTGCATACAGAAATGGATGAGATTGAACTTCAATAATTAATAATAATTAACTCTTTAATGAGAGATGGTCAAGTCTTTCAGGCGAATAGCTTGATAAATCAAAGTCAGTACACCTACTGTTAAGTCTCGTGTTAACAGGATGAAGAATGACCTAGGAATAATCAAGAATATACAGCATATAATCGACACTGATAGGCTACAAACGAATTATCATTATTGACGTGAAGTATTAAGTTTTATTAATGTTAGTCAGCAAAGAACAGATGGATGCTTCATTTACACCAACTTTGTAAATCATCTCAGGTTTAGAAGTTAAATACGTCGTTACCCATTGCGGTATAGAATGTAGAGGACGGTTTAGATAGGGAATCAACTAGCTTTAATAATTTGTTCCGACGAATTCAGGATCTCTATTTTACAAACGTAACTTTTGCATACCACATTTAGGACTACCATGTAGATTCTACATGTATGATTCCACTATTATCATGTGTATGTAAAGGAGCCGTAGCTGACATCTGACATTGACTGCATACCAAATTCATCTAGAGAGTGATCTTTCTACATAGAGGAATCTATGTGTTTATATTTCTCCTTACTACTAGATGAACCCCGGATACACGCAGACAGTTTTTTAATAATGTTGAAAACGTAGTGATGACGGATTCAATCTTTTGTTTGGGGGTAGAATCTGCTCCTGCATATAAAAAGATTCATCAACAATGCTATTCCTTCGTTGGAGTTCCAGGTACTTCGCACGTAAGAAAACACCCGAATGAATATCTTAAAGACTCCTTTTAAAAATGTTATCGATTTACAGGTTAGTTACATAAGATAAGTAGCGGTCTTATGATCGCTATGGCTAATGCTTATAATCATTCTCACGAAAGTAGAGAGTGATGCCTTTACAAGATCAGGATAAGCTTATCAGAGTAGCCCAAGATTCTACCAAGAATCTTTTACTTTCATTTCGTGACCAGGCAAGCACTCTCCATGATTGTTCAGAAGATATCGGATTACTAATCAGAAGGTGATATAATAAAGAAATAGCATATAGAACAGCACTATATCTATTTGGTAAGGATACCACCTCATTCCTGGCAATTGACGGTACGGAATCTCAAGACCAACAGTTTGACATGATGACATTTTATGCAGGAGCATTTGGCTATGTAAGTCGTTTGCACTTTACGGATTCTAAGAATGGTTGCACTATTGATGAACCACTCCCTATAGAAGGTAGTCTAGGTCTTTCTACAGCAGTATCTATTCATGAACAAGACAGACTCTGCTTGCGAAGACAATAAAAGTCTCAAAAACCAATAGGATTTCTTATGTCAAGACTAGCCACTAAGGTTGCAATTGTGACAGGCGCTGCTTCTGGTATTGGCTTGGGAATTGCCCAGCTTTTTATCCAAGAGGGTGCAGAGGTCATTTTCAGTGATATCAATAAAACCGGCAAAGCTACAGCTGATGCTGCTGGCAAGAAGGCTGTGTTCATTGAGTGTGACATTTCCAATACAGAGTCAGTCAAGAATTTGGTTGCAAGAACACTGGAAGTTTTTGGCACAATTGATATTTTAATCAATAATGCAGGTATACTGTACCAAAAACCAATTTCTGAAACAAGTGATGAAGAATGGAATGCAGTGATTAATACCAATCTTAAAGGACCCTTCCTACTAACACGTGAGGTCTTGCCGATTTTTGAGAAACATGGTAAAGGTAAAATTGTAAACATAGCGTCCATCGCCGGTATTATTGGCTATGAGAACCTCTCTGCCTACTGCGCATCAAAGGGCGGAATTATTGCGATGACTAGATCTTTGGCCTTAGAATTTGCGCCTAAGAAAATAAACGTGAATTGCATCTGTCCAGGTGCTATCAAGACAGGTATGACCAAGGCGATTGAAGAGAACGAAATGATGTTAAAACAAACTCTAATGTCTGTTCCTGCTGGTCTGATGGGTGACCCAATTGATATCGCCAATGCTGCGCTCTATTTGGCTAGTGATGAATCAGATTATGTAACAGGCTCATCAATCGTTGTGGATGGCGGGTGGAGTGTGCGTTAAGAAGCCTTGATAAATCGCTATTCATTAGGAGCGCTTCATCTGCCTCCATTAAATCATGGATGTTAAGAAAATATAGACCACATTTCTGAGTTTAGATCCACGCATCATACCATAAAGAAATTACATATTCAGCCTTAGAAGATGGCATAATTGTCACTATGTATGTTCAACACCAAATGCTATTTTTACAGTTGTATGATATTCGGTAATCTTGCCTGTATTTGGATCTATCTTTCCAGTCATATCAGTAACCTCTATTCCCGTAATTCCATGAATCGTCTTTCTTGCCTCATCTACTGCTGCCTGCGCGCCATCTTCCCAGCCTTTATCTGAATTGCCAATAAGTTCTACTACTTTTGCAACATGAGTCATATCAGATAAAAATACACAATACAATTTATGGCTTGCTCTGGATAATAAGTGAGTGAAATAAAGAAATAGCGCAAAACTATGTATTCAATATAACATTAAACTGTAATCCTCCTGAAAGCATACATCTAATAGGTTTACTTTCTCCCTTGTTCATCGCCACAATAGATGCGATCGGAATAAGGGGGTTGGTTAAGATACCAGTCTGAGCAATCATTATAATTCCTGCATCTGCGGCTAAGAATATCAGCTCAACGCTCACTGTCTATTCCGTCATGACTATCTTCAGCCTGCAAGCTACGTGAATATGGGAGTAGAGAGTATACACACAAATATATCCAGCTGACCGTGGTCGTCTTGCCGCCAAGTGAATTTGAAAATCAAAATATACATCATAGAGCATAAACTACTGCACTATAACGTAAAATGAACATGACTTTGTTTATATTTCTTCTAGTCAAAATACATTTCGCAAGTCATTGAGCAACAGAGGAAATGAAAGGTAATAAGCAAGAACTAAAAATATGTTAGCCAATGGTATTGCAGATATTCCAGGAATTCCAATTGTTGCTAGGATTACAGTTATAACTATATTCCCAAATAGTGCCGAGAAGAACATCTTGCTTGGACGGGATTCCCAAAAATGCGAGAATGGTTGTTGAAGCTACCTCTTAAATTTGGTGTTATTAAGTGTCGTAAGAGGCAAGTATGATTTATGTATTTAATAAGGCCGAATATTTTCTAATGATGAATGGAGTTCTAAGCGATTCACATTATTAGATGGAACATTTGTTTTTAATTGTTCTGCTTTTAATGTCTATAGAATATAGAGGCCTAGATCCGTCAACTTCACCTTGCTATTTAGAAAATTATAGAAGTAATAGTCTCCACCAGAAATAATGTCCCGTTCAGTCAATGGGAAATCGCTTGATATATCATTATATATCGATATAGATTTATCGAACATGACAATATCATTTGCTAAGGCATAACTTACATCTTTGCGTGATATGCCATACTCCAATAATTCAAGTATTGAGAGACTTACAATATCAAGTACTGTTACAAT